>PMLV01000008.1 GCA_003160635.1 Acidimicrobiaceae bacterium
GAGTTCGACGTGGTCCTGTCTTGTGTCGGGGTCATGTTCGCCCCCCACCACCAGGCCACTGCCGACGAGCTGACCCGGGTCTGCCGCCCCGGCGGGACCATCGGCCTACTCAGCTGGACCCCGGAGGGGTTCCTCGGTCAGATGCTCGCCACGATGAAGCCGTACGCGCCCCCGCCTCCTCCGGNNGTCACTGACGTTACGGCCCGCCGCGACAACGTCAGAGTCGATCGCTTCGACGACCCCGAGACATTCCGCGAGTACTTCAAGACCCACTATGGCCCGACGATCGTCGCCTACCGGGGCATCGCCGAGGACCCCGATCGGATTGAGGCGCTGGACCGCGACCTCGCCGACCTCGCCCGACGCTTCGACTATGGCACCGACACGACGGTCATGGACTGGGAGTACCTACTACTCACCGCCCGCAACCGCAGCTGAAGGAGAACATCGGCGCCGGGCCTGCGAACGTCAAACATGGCACTTCGGTACTGGGTGCCCATACCTCGCTGCCGGCTTGGGGATCGATATCTAGCACGGTGCTGGGGCGCCTGTTTGCTCCAGCAAGCGGTTCAGATCGCTCCATCTGTGCAGCCGGAGCCACTGATCGATCCCGGGATCTGAACGGACAGATCGACGGTTATCGCCTGTGGCCAGTTCCGCTGAGGAGAGCCACCAATGACCGTCCCGCAAGCCGAACCTTGCATCCGGCACCATGTGATGTGTCGTGTCTCGCCTGGGCCCTCGCCACATGGGGATCGACGTAAGAGACACTGCGGGCTCGCCCGGTAGCCTTCAGTGGTCGTGCGGGTTGCTGCGCCCCGTTCGCACTGGTGGTGCAGGCGGTATTGGGTCATTCGAGACCTCGTGTCGTGGTCGGCACTGCTAGCTACGTTTAGCCCAGTTCGCATTGGATGCCCAAGAGCCCAGGAGTTCAACCGCGCCAGCGCACAATCGGCTGACAACGTCAGACGCCGTTCGAACCTGAGTAATTCTGCCCACCCCCTGACCGGCATCCACGTGAGTGGTTCCGAGATTTCCCCTTGCACGGGAAGCCTTGAACTCGGAGAGCGCCTCCGGATCTGCCGAAAGCTGTTCCTCTTGCCCCTGCCAGCGCTCCCAGAACTCATTGCGGAGTATTCGTTCGGGATACTTGATGGGCCACGGGTACTCGAGGGCGATGTCGAACACCCTCGTCATTACGGTATCGGTGTCCTTCGCCCCAATAAGGGCCGAGCGAGTTGCGTCAGACGCCAACGACTCGGAACAGGCAGCAAACGCGGTACCCAACCAAGCACCAGAGGCGCCCGCAGCCAAGACCGCGGCGAGTCCTCGTGAAGTCGAGATACCCCCGGCGGCGAGCACTGGGATCGAAGTCGTCTCGAGAATGCCTTCGAGCAGTGGCAGCGTGCCGACCGCCGGTTCACCGTGGCCTCCACCTTCTGCTCCCCTTGCGACCAGCACATCGATTCCGGCATCGGCGGCCGCTCTGGCACTCTCCACACACGAGACCTGGGCGGCTGTGACGATTCCCGCTTCCCGGACGCGCTCGGCCCAACGCCAAGTGTCGCCAAAACTCACCGAGATGAGCACCGGAGACGCTGCGATGGCGGCGTCGAGCAACTGAGGCTCGCGAGCCAATGCCCAGTCCAAAAGACCAATGCCGAACGGAAGGCCAGCGACCTGCGGATGGGTGACTTCCCTTTCCAGCAGTTCCACCGACCCTGCGCTACCCACCCCGATCATGCCCAGCCCACCGGCTTCCGACACGGCTGAGGCCAATCTGCCGCCGGCCACGCCCCCCATAGGAGCGTTCAGGATGGGAGCACCGAGCCCCATGGCTCGCGACCACGGAGTGGAGAGTTCAGCCATGTGCAGCTTCCCGTGCACCGTGGGCGTATCGGTCGCCGGCCCCATCATTCAGCTCGATTCCGTCGATGAGGTTGATCACGATGACGACTCCCACCTACAGCCCGGACGATGGGGGCTCCCGTCGATCACTGAACCACACTCCGGACAGATCAGCCCGGCCCAACAAGCGGACTCACCTCCCTCGCCAAACGACGGCCGCCAGTCCCCATTGTTGTCAGCCTTCTGTCGATCTGCTGCTTCGATTGGGCCAGAATTCCCTTTAGTCGCAAAGAAGGCGATCGAAAAGCGAACTGGGCCGAGTGGCTCTACTCGGTGTTCGACGTCGGGTGGTATTGCTTGGGTGGAGTTGGCCTCTACCACTACGTCGAGGATGGGTTCGCTAGCCATCACGAAACGCATCCTTCCCTCATACACGTGAATCTCGCCCCAAGTTCTGCTGCCCACTCGGTGGGAACTGAGCAAAGCGACAGGAATCGTCTGCTCATTCCAGATGGGACTCGACCGAGCCAACCGGAGACCCTCCGGAGGTTCGGCCCGATCGCACAGTGGGCACTCGAGAGCTGTTCCGATCCGTTTGGCACGTTCCTCGGGATCGATAATCCAGGGCCGGAGTTGGAAGGGTGGCTGGTGACGAACGTGCTGGCCGTGCCCGCACGAGAGTTCGGCGACATAGTCACCCTTCTCATCACAGTGGAAACCCATGATCGTTCGCACCACGCCTCCACAGTATCGGTACGCTCGTGCTGCACTACGGGTGCTCACGCCCACTGACTGCTAGGAGGGTGCTGAAGTAGGGGCTTCGCTCATGGCCCGTTTCGTCCGCTGGCAGGGGTGGCGTCGGTGCTGCATTGAAGTGGTCCTCACGACTGGCGGAGCGGTGGTCTCATGCTGGCGGCAAAACCGTCGTGAGGGGGCCGATTCGACATCTGTGGGTGGCAAATGGCGCCGCAGCAGGCTTCCTCATGCGATGGCCCAGCCTGTCTCTCCCCATGTGAGACCGAGGGTGGCCAGACGGGCCAGGTTAAGGACGCCGGCTCTCGTCAAGACATCGGTGTTCACTCGCGCCAGTCCGCGACAACGGGCTTTTCGTCCACCCCATGACCTCCGGGTGAAGTGGGCGATCTTTCGTTCGACCATGGGTCGGGTGGCCCGGTAGTACTCGAGCCAGCCCGGTTGGCGTTGCGCGGTGCGGGCCACGACAAGCTCGTCTTCGTGGGGACCGATGGTGATGGAGCGTCCCCGCTTGGCGCTGGTGCACTCGCTCTTGAGCGGGCACGTCGTGCACAGTGAGCCGAAGGACGCTTTCCCGCCACCGCCCTTGCTCGGCGTGATGCCAACGCGTTCCTCGGCCGGACACGTCACCGTTCGCTTCACCATGTCGACGACGAAGCGGTCCTTGGAGTAGCCCCCGGTGGCGTTGCGCACCGAGGCCAACTTGGCCACCACCTCGACGCCGAGGTCGCGCAGCTTGGCTCTGGTCGCCCCGTCGCCATAGGCCCCGTCACCGATGATCATGGGTGATTCGCCATCGGACACTTCTGCTTCGCCCAGGATTTCGGCCACCAAGTCGTCGACGGCGTCGTGGTCATGGGCGTTGGCCGGAGTTGTCGTCGCCTCGGCGATGATCTCTGACTCTGGGTCGACGGAAAGGTGAGTTTTGTAGCCATCGAAGCGGCGATTGGCGCTTTTGTGGCCGTGACGGGCCTCGGGGTCGACGGTCGAGATGACCCGGTCTTTGGCCACGCCCCGCACGATGGCAAAGGTGCCGTCATCGCTTTGCGCCACGTCTTGGCCGGCCACGAGGGCCAGCAATTCGGCGGCGTCGGTGGCCAGCGGGCCGAGGGTCGCACCGTCGAGGACCAAGAGGGCAGTTTGGGCGTCGCGCACGAGGGCATCGACCAGGGCGTCGCGCGACATCGGGTCATCCCAGTCACAAGGGGGCTTGCCGGCGGAGGCGTAGTCGTCGTCGCGGACCAAGACAGTCCGGATCGCTTCGGCCACATCCACACCGACGACGTTGAGCACCTTGCGAATGGCGGCGCGCAGTTGGGTGACGGTGTCCTGGGTGGCGACAGCGTCATAGAGGGCGCTCGAGTCGAGGACCCGGACCTTGGATTTGAGCACCCCGGACTCCTTGGCCAGCGCCACGGTGTCTTCGAAGAGCCGGCGGGGGCGCGTCGACGCCCGCAGGCGGTTGCGAAGGCCGACGAGCACGGTGGCATGGAAGGGCTCGGCCCCAACTCCCACCCCGGCCGCGGCCTGCCAGCGCAGGTCCGCCCCCAGGCGATCGGTCGCCTCGCGGTCAGAAAGTCCTTCGAAACTCTGGAGCAACATCACGCTCGCCAGCACCCGTGCCGGGATCGTCGGACGACCCTTGGGCGACTCGGTGTAGAGGTCGGCGAAGTAGTCGTCGTCAAAGAGACGGCCCCCTTCGTCCGAGAGCAGTCGATACAACGATCCAGGGACCAGTCGGTCCCCCAGAATCGAGGCCGGATCATCGAATCGGCGCTGCTTGTCCGCGCTCCCTAGTGCCATGACCAATTCTTCCAAGTCTGGCCACAAATCGCGAGCCTTTCGGTGCGATTACTTCAGCGCGCTCCTAGCCGGAAGACGCCAACTCACGCTGCTCGGCGGCAGTCACTGTCTGCTCGAGAAGTACGGCAATGGTCATGACACCTTGGTACAACGCTCGATCACCCGCCCATGATCGAGACTTTGGCGCCTGCCGCTCGCGCCCTTGAACACCTGCTCGTTGGTTCTTCGGGAGCGGATCCCCTGCGGGCACCCGGACACTTCTCTCAAGGATGGGCTGGGCTGGGCCGGATGCCATTCGGCTTGTGGGACGCATCGCCGATGAGCGCCGGCCGCCCTTAGACGGTGCGATCGCCGTCGTTATGGGCGCCCTTAGGGTCGGCGGACCGGCGGGGGTCGATCACTCGGATGAATCGTTCTGCGTGTGGGTTTGTCACCTCGCAACTAAAGCGCGCAACGGGGCGCTATCTGAAAGCGCTCGTACCAGCGCTCGTCTCTACAATGTGGCCGGTCTCGATTGAGGCGCGATGAGGTTCACCCAGCGTCTATGAGAGTCAGGAGCATGACGGTCGGTTCGCTCGCAGTGAGACTGTGGGGCGTTCCTGGCTCCATGTGAAGCCAAAAGCCCGGNNTTGACGACCTGAACGATGGCTGACCGGGAAGCCTGGTGCTCGCTTAGACCCTCTCCTGCGTCGAAGCCAAAGACCGTGACCTCGGTTCGGTCGTCGTGAAAGATCACGCGCGATACGACGGCACCGGTCTGAATGTCAATCGCGG
>PMLV01000046.1 GCA_003160635.1 Acidimicrobiaceae bacterium
CAATGGCCCATTCGGTTGGCCTGGGCATCGAGTTGGAGCTGGCAGCGATCGAAATGGCGCTGTCTTTCCTGGGGAGAATCCCCGAGCAGCTATCAGTTGCTATCAACGCCAGCCCCGGGGTCATAGGTTCATCCGCTTTGGCCGTCATGATCGAATCAGTGGAACCAACTCGGATCGTACTGGAGCTAACCGAACAGATCGCCGTTGCCAATTACCAGCACTTGTCAGGCGTGTTGGCCGACTACCGAAAACAAGGTGTCCAGCTGGCTATCGACGACACGGGGTCTGGGTTTGCAAGCCTGAGCCACATCCTCAAGTTGGCTCCGGACCTCATAAAACTCGATCGCGCGCTGACGACGGGAATCGACTTCGACCCGGTTCGTCGTGCTCTTGCCAAAGCCCTCCACAGCTTCTCAAGCGATACCGGAGCCAGCATCATTGCCGAAGGTATCGAAACCGCCGCCGAGCTCGTTACCCTACAAGAGATCGGTATTCCCTATGGGCAGGGCTACTACCTTGGGCGTCCCGGTCCGGTCGAGCGTCTGAAACCCACCTTCGTTCCGCTCGACAAGTCGCCTCCCGTCGGCAGCAAAAAGCACACGCTGGCTACATCAAAGACACCCCTCAAAGGACTCGAGATAAGTGCCGGAGTGGGCGGGTTAGCGCGGCGTTAGCAATTGGACCAGCCACGCCGACTCTCAGCGCCCCCAAGCCGATCCCGTTACGGACCGTCATTCAGGGCTCTGCGGGTGCCCCCAAATATTCGACGTCCGGGACTAAAAGGGGTGACCCCGTTGTGCCGGGCGCAGCAACTACCGTGAGCGCTGGGAAGAGCGGGCCACCAGATCCCACCCGCTGATATCCGGAGGGCAGCTAATCTTCCGATATGGCACTACCCCGGATTATAAGCGTTGACGATCACGTCGTCGAGCCACCACACGTGTGGCAAACGTGGCTTCCCGAGAAGTTCCGGGAGAGAGGCCCGCGGGTGGAGCGCAAGAAGTGGGGCGGTTTCCAAATCCTTTCGGGGGCCAAGTACGACATGGTCGAGGACCCCGACGGGGAATGGGGCGATGCCTGGTACTACGACGACGAATTGATCTACGTGCAGAAGAAGTTCGTTGCCATTCCTCAGGCTTCGACCACGCTCGACGCCAATGGGGACATCCTGTTTGACCGGACCCAGATGACCATGACGGCGATTACCTACGATGACATGCGAAAGGGCTGCTGGGACCGAGATGAGCGAGTAAAGGACCTGGCACTGAACCACACCGACGGCTCGCTGCCGTTCCCCACCTTCCCCCGTTTCTGCGGCCAGACGTTCTATGAGGCAAAGGACAAGGAATTGGCCCTGGCTTGCGTCAAAGCCAACAACGACTGGATGATCGGGGAATGGTGCGGCCCATCGGGTGGCGTGAACATCCCCCTTTGCATTATTCCGCTGTGGGATGCCGAGCTCGCGGCGGCCGAGACCAAGCGCAACGCCGAAAGGGGCGTGCGGGCCATTGCCTTCAGCGAGTTACCGACCCGGCTCGGCTTGCCTAGCATCAACACACCGTATTGGGATCCCCTTTGGGCGGTCTGCAACGATTACGGCGTGACCGTGTGCATGCACGTCGGTTCGTCTTCGAGCGATCCGATCGCGGCACGCGACTCGCACCCCGCCGTCGGTGCCACCCTCGGGTTCAACAACGCCATGGCGTCGTTGGCCGACTGGCTCTTTTCGGGAAACCTTCTCCGGTTCCCCAAACTGAAGTTGGCCTACTCCGAAGGCCAGATCGGCTGGATCCCATATGTCCTCGAGCGCGCCGACGCGGTGTGGGAGTTGCACAATGGATGGCTGCACGCCAAGGAGAAGATCCCCGTGCCGCCGTCGACCCAGTACTACGGCCGAATCTTCGGTTGTTTCACCGCCGATCGTCATGGAGTGGCGTCGCTGTCCGAGGTGGGTGAGGACAACATCTGCTTCGAGACCGATTACCCCCATACCGACACGACGTGGCCCCACTCGGAGGCCTATGTCGAGAAGCTGTGCGCCGGGCTCGATGACGACGTGGCGTACAAGATCCTGCGCGGGAACGCCATCAAAATGTTGGAGCTCGATCGGGTCTGATCGGCGGGATCATCGCTCAAGAGCCCCTCCGGGAGCGCCTGGCGGCGCGGAGCGTGCTGGCGACCAACAAGACGATGGTCGTGAGTGGCACGACGACGTAGGCCACGTCTCGATGATGTCGAAGGAGGATTGCGAGAACGACGACCACCACGGTGGCCGCAAAGAGCTCCGGTGCATCGCCGATCAGGAACTCCCACCAGAATTGTCCGAAGCTGCGCACGGCGCGCGTCACGACGTTCATGTGTCGATGCTCATGGCTCGACGGCACCCTTGGCGAGAACATTCACCGGTTGGCGGTGTGCGGGTGGGCGCGCCCGCAGGAATGCGACCAATACAAGGGTTACCAACGCGAAGAGGCCAACCAGCACCAGGATTGCCAGGTCACTCCCGGGCCAGTGCACGCCGGCCCCTTCGCCGACCCAAAAGAGACCGAAGCTGGTCAACATGGTGCCAACGGTGAGTTTGATGGTGTTCTCCGGCACCCGGGACAGCTGCCGTGCAACGACTGCGCCGACAGCGGCCACAAGGAGGGCCGCAGCTCCGGCGGCGCCTGCCGCAATCCCCAGCCGGTGCTGGCTGGCTCCGAGGCCTACGACGATGAGGACGACCTCTGTCCCTTCGAGGAAGACGCCCTTGAAGGCAACTGCGAACCCCACTCGGTCCCGAAGTACCGGAGTTGAGGTGGAGGGGTCACTTTCCGAGAGCTCCTGTGCCGTCTTGGCGAAGATCGCATCTTCATCGTGCAACGCCTTGAGGCCGCTGGCGCGCAGGATCGACTTGCGGAGCCACGAGAGCCCGACGACGAGCAGGAGGCCTCCCACGACGACCCGTAATGCGTTGATGGGGACGTAGTGGATGAGGGGTACGCCCACCGCACCGACGATCACGGCCAGCACTATGAGGGCGGCCCCCGCGCCTTCCAGCGCCGAACGCCAGCCACGTGTCACTCCGGCTGCCACGACGATGGTCAGCGCCTCTACCATCTCGACCGCGCTGGCACCGAACACAGCGAGGAGGAGCACAACAGTTGACGTCGGGTTCATCTGCGCCTCTCAAGATTGCGTCGCTGCGTGTGAGGATAGAGGCTCTCGCGGGGAGGCCCCGCCACACGGGCCCGGTGGAGCGAGCGCGGCGACGAGGCCGGCCATGCCTGCAACCCCGGCCAGTACCAACGCCGTGGTCGTAAAGGCGTGGGCGGCCTGGGCCGTTGAGCCCTGGTCTCCTCCGTTGACGGTGAACAACAGACCGGTGATGGCCAACCCGAGGGCAGTGCCCACCCCCCGGCTCATGTTCAAGATCCCCGAGGCCATGCCGGCCTGTTGGGGGGGAGCGGATCCCATGATGGTGGCGTTGTTGGGCGACGTGAAGAGGCCGAGTCCGCCCCCGATCAGGGCGAGGAGCAGTACAAGTCCCGGGGTGCTTGGGCGGAGCAGCCCGAGTCCGAGAAAGCCACTCGCGACCAGCACCATGCCGCTCACGGTGAGCCGGCGTGCGCCGATTTGATCGGCCACCCTCCCGGCCAATGGCGCAACGACCCCGAACATGATCGGGAGGACGACGACCTCCACTCCGATGCGCGCCGGGCCCAACCCGAGTCCCCGCGCCAGGTAGAACGGAATGAGGAGGAGCACGCCGAACGTCACGAGGTACGAACCGATGCCGCTCGCGATCCCGGCCGAGAAGCGTCGATTCCGGAACAGGGTGAGGTCGAGCATTGGTGCTCGGTCCGACCGTTCATGCCGTACGAACCACATCGCCAGCAGCACGGCGGCGGAGAGGAGACCGACGATGAGCGGTGACCCCCACCCGGCCGAAGCACCGAAGGAAATGGCCGTCAGCAGGGACACCACTGCGGGGAAGAAGAGAGTCAGACCCTTCCAGTCGAAGGCTCCTCTGTGTTGCAGGTTCTGGCTGCGGGGCACCAAGGCGAGCGCAGCGAGAGCTCCGAAGACGCCGAGGGGTACGTTGACGAAGAAGATGAGCCGCCAACCCCCGGCGGCGAGGAGGAGCCCCCCAAGGGAAGGTCCCAGGGACAGGCCGATGGCCTGAGCCGCCCCTTGGAGCCCGACGGCGCGCCCGCGGTACTGACGCGGCACCACGAGCACGATGATGGCCAAGCTGTTGGCCTGCAGCATGGCGGCGCCCACTGCCTGCAGCGCGCGAAACCCGCAGAGCGCGGCCAAGTCGGGCGAGAGGCCACACAGCGCCGAGGCGACGATGAAGATCACGAAGCCGTACACGTAGAGGAGCTTTCGCCCCCACATGTCGGCGAACCGGCCGAACGCGGTCACGGTGGCCACCAGCACCACCAGGTAGCTCAGGCCGACCCACGTCACCGAACCGACGCTCGAGTGGAAGGACTTCTGCAGCGAGGGAAGGGCAACGGTGACGATGCTGGCGTCCAGCTGCCCCATGAGCGCGCCTACGCACACGGCAGCGACCGCAAACCAATGTGCGTTAGGACGTTCCCGGACTGAGGGGAGTCGCCGGGGCTCGACCAGCAGGCGCCTCCACGTCCATGGTGGCGTTCCTGCTGCTTCTGCCCGCATGGGGCCATCCTGAGTGACCCGGAACAACAAGTAAAATACCGACTTCTTATAAAACCGATAAGATACACTTATGGATTCCCACCGTCTCCGGCATTTTCTGGCCGTCGTCGACCACGGGGGGTTCACCGCGGCGGCCCACGCGGTCTATGTCTCGCAGCCAGCCCTTTCTCTGGCTGTGAAGGAGCTCGAAGCCGAGCTGGGTGTGGCCCTCTTCGTCAGGAGTGGTCGGCGCGTCCATCTGACCTCGGCCGGGATGGCACTCCTCGAACCGGCACGCCAGGTCCTGCGCGACCTGGAGACTGGTCAAGCGGCTGTGGAGGCCGTGGCCGGATTGGGGGCGGGCCATTTGACCATGGCCAGCCTGCCCACACTGGCGGTTGATCCGTTGGCGCCCATGGTGGGAGCCTTTCGACGTCGCTATCCAGGTGTGAGGATCGAACTGGCGGCGCCCGAGGACGCCAGCGAATTGTTCGGGCTCGTGACCTCAGGGATCTGTGAGCTTGGTGTCACCGAAGCGCACGGGCTGCCCGAGGCCCTGCAGTCACACCCGCTCGGGCGGCAGTCGCTCGTCCTCATCCTGCCGCCGGGTGCGCATCACGCCGAAGGCGACCACGTGGACTTGTCGGCGCTGGAGACGATGCCGTTCGTGGTGGCACCTCGCGGGACCTCGACGTTCCGGCTCCTCGAGGAAGGTTTCGCTGCGGTCCAGCTCTCGCCCGAGGTCGCCGTGGTGACCGCGCAACGAGACGCCATTGTCCCGCTCGTCATCGCCGGCGCCGGTGCCGCGCTCGTGCCCGAGTCCGTCGCGCGCACGGCAGCGGCGTTGGGTGCGGTCACGGTACGGCCGGAGCCGCCCATCGAGCGAGCGATCACGCTCGTTCACCGGGCCGGGCCGCGTTCCCCCGCTGCGGAGCGCTTCACCGAAATGGCCGTGGGCCATTAGCCATGGCCGGGCGATCGGCACATCGCCCCGGTCGCGCCGGCTCGTCACCACGTGTCCACGAAGGGCCGCCGCTTTCCCGTTCGTGGAGCCGGGTCCGGGGCGGAGCGGAAGGCGTGAATGATCCGGGCCCTGCTGTCGGCCGGATCGATGACATCGTCAATCTCGAAATATGTCGCCACGTTGAGGGCTTTCCCCCGCTCGTAGGAGCGAGCGACCATGGCCGTGTAGGCGGCTTCGCGCTCGTCGGGATCCTCAATGGCCTCGAGCTCGCGGCGGTAGCCGAGTTGCACCGCCCCCTCGAGTCCCATGCCGCCCAACTCGCCCGTCGGCCAGGCCACCGTGAGGATGGGCCGGTGGAACCCACCGCCGGCCATGGCTTGCGCACCAAGACCGTAGGCCTTGCGCAAGACAACGGTGCACACGGGGACCGTGAGGCTGGCCCCGGTGACGAACATCCGGCTCACGTGACGTACCAACGCGGATTCCTCGGCTTTGGGCCCGACCATGAACCCCGGGGTATCGCACAAGAGGAGCATGGGGAGGTCGAAGGCCTCGCAGAGCTGCATGAACCGGGCTGCCTTGTCCGCGCAGTCAGAGTCGATGGCGCCTGCGAGATGGAGGGGACTGTTGGCCAGCACGCCGATCGGTCGCCCTTCGATTCTGATCAGCGCCGACACCATGCCGGGCGAAAAGTCCGGTCGTAGCTCGAGGAACGTTCCCTCGTCGGCCAGCAACCCGAGCACGCTGCGGACGTCATAGGCGCGCCGGCGGTCCTCAGGAACGCAGCCGCGCAGCAACGCTTGATCGGCGCACGTCCATGCCGCGAGCGATCCCTGGAAGTAGGACAGGTACTGCTTGGCCAGCCGCACGGCGTCCGCCTCGTCGTCAGCGGCCAGATCGATCACGCCGTTGGGAGCCTGCACGCTGCGCGGACCGATCTCTTCGGGCGTGAACACACCGAGCCCCCCACCTTCCACCATGGCGGGCCCACCCATCCCGATGTTGGCGTCGGGAGTGGCGATGATGACGTCGCAGCAGCCGAGAAGCGCGGCGTTCCCAGCGAAGCACCGACCTGACACGATGCCCACCATGGGGACAAGGCCGCTCAACCGTGCGAAGAGGAAGAAGGTCTCGGTGTTGAGCCCGCTGACAACGGCCATGTCCGTGTCCCCGGGGCGCCCACCTCCCCCCTCGGCGAAGAGGACCACCGGGAGCTGCATCCGTTCGATCAGCGTGAAGAGGCGGTCCTGCTTACGGTGGTTCATCCAGCCCTGTGTGCCGGCGAGCACCGTGTAGTCATACGAGAGCACGGCACAGCGCGCGAGCTGATCGCCGAATCTGTCCCCGTTGACCCGGCCCACCCCGCCGATGAGGCCGTCAGCCGGCGTGCGCACGATGAGATCATCGAGCTCGCGGCGCGCCCGCTGTGCCGCGATGACCAACGCACCGTACTCCTCGAAAGTCCCAGGATCGCAGAGGTCCTCGATGTTCTCGCGGGCGGTTCTCCTCCCGGCGGCATGGCGGCGAGCCGTGACGTCGGGACGACCGGCGTCGAGGGTATTGGCCACGCGCGCCTGCAACTCCGCCAGCTCGGGTCGCACATGACCGACGGAGGGTGCGCCGGTGTCGGCCACCTCTGGCAGGTCGACGGGTCCCTCTTCGATCTCCATCAAGATGGCATGGGCCGCCACGGCTTCACCGGGTGTGACTGCGATGCGTACGACCGTGCCGGAGTGCCCGGCGGCTACCACGTGTTCCATCTTCATGGACTCGAGGATCAGAAGTGGCGCACCAAACGGGACGCGCTCACCCGCTGTGACAGGCACGCTGACCACGGTGCCGGCGAACGGTGCGGTCACGTGAGAATGTGCCATTCTTCTCGCTCGCTTCCGCCGTGTCAGCCCGGCCAGAGTGGTCGGGGTACGGAGAATTCGACGTCGTGGCCCCACGTGTTGCGATAGGAGACGCCATCTACGGGCTGGCGAGGCGCGACACCCCATTTCCCCGTCGGGTACCCGAAACTTACGGTGGCCGCCAGATTCCAGCCTTCTTCTGTGGGAACCCCGAGGATCTCGTACGTCTCGGCACGGTGGAAGAACGGGAGCAGTGAGGTGAGACAGCTCCCGATGCCCTCGCCGCGGGCGGCCAACATGGCGCTCCATACGGCGGGGTAGATCGATCCACCGCTCGGATCGTGCTGCGAGAACGCGAAGAGATAGAGGGGCACCTGGGTGAAGTTGTCAGCCAACCATTGAGCCGAATGCTGGACGCGGAAGAACTGCTGTGATTCTGGGGTGTCCGGATCGGCGTGCGCCGCCTCGAGTTGGGACGCGTAGACCGATTCCCACAGCTGTCCCATGGCGTGCTGATACAGGGGAGCGAGTGCGGCCTTTTTCTCCGGATCATCGAGGAGGAGGAAGCGCCAGTGCTGCTGGTTGCCGCCGCTCGGTGCGCGTATGGCAGCATCGAGGAGCTTGGCCTGCACGTCGAGGGGGATGGGGTCAGGCCGAACCCGCCGCATGGCGCGTGTCGTATAGAGGGCTTCTCGGAGATCCATGGCTGGGCACACTACGCCGGAAGCCTGCGTTGATGGAAGGCGAGGTGGCCGAGGTCAGACGAGCTGGATCCGCTCGATCGCCTCGATGTACTCCTCGACCATCCCCAGGACCACGTCACGGGTCCGGCGCACGGCCGTCGCCCTTCCGATGACCTGTCCGGCCGGGTTGAAGTTCACGTCGCGCGCTGCCTCGGGAAAGGCGTGTCCGCGTGAGACCGCTTCGATGGCCACCATCATCTGTAATGGCATGCCCAAGGGGTCGGGGGTGTCGGCTCGCTCCCAAGCCTCGGTCCAGTCGTTCTTCAGCATCCGGCAGGGCTTGCCGGTGAACGAACGGGAGCGGACCGTGTCCCGAGAGGTCGCCCGCAGGTAGCTCTCCATTTGTTTGGGCGGCACGTCTGCCTCTTCAACGGTGAGCCACAACGAGCCCGTCCACACCCCGGCGGCCCCCATGACCATGGCCGCGGCCATCTGCTTGCCCGAGCCCACGCCTCCCGCCGCCAGCACGGGGGTCGGTGCGACGGCTTCGATCACCTCGGGCCACAGCACGATCGATCCGACGTCACCGGTGTGCCCCCCGCCTTCCGAGCCCTGGCAGATCACGATGTCGACACCGGCCGCCTTGTGATTGCGTGCGTGTGCGACCGACCCGGCCAAGGCCGCCACGAGCATGCCGTGCGCGTGGACCTGGTCGATCACGTCGTCGGGGGGCGTCCCGAGAGCGTTGGCCACCAGCTTCACCTTGTCGTGGTCGAGGATCACTTCGACCAGCGGTGCGGCGGTGGCCGCCGTCCAACCGAGGAGCTCCCGACGCGGTCCGCCCTCGAGCTCGGGTACCCCGTGGTCGGCCAGGATCTTCTTGGCGAAGACCCGGTGTTCGTCCGGGATCATGGCGCGGAGCTCGGCTTCGAGCTTGACCGGGTCGAGCTGACCCATCCCTTCGTACTTGCCGGGGATCACGATGTCGACGCCGTAGGGTCGATCGCCGACGTGCTCGTCCAGCCATCCGAGCTCCACTTCGAGCTCCTCGGCGCTGAATCCGACGGCTCCCAGAACGCCCATCCCGCCTGCGTTGGACACCGCAGCGGCCACGTCCCGGCAGTGGGTGAAGGCGAAGATGGGGAACTCGATGCCCAGGCGTTCGCAGAGCTCGTTGTGCACGGTGACCTCCCGAGGTCGTGAGCCGGCCGGACCATTGCCGACGAGTAGAACCAATTCTAGTTTGGCGCAACGCCACCCGCATGGCCCGCCCGGTCGTGACCGGTAGGAAAGGTCCTCTCAGGCCGCCGGCGATTGGGGGCCGGTGACCTCCTGATCGGCAAACTGGGTGTGGTAGAGCTCGGCGTAGAGGCCCTGCTGGGCCAACAGGCTGGCGTGGGTGCCTCGCTCCACCACACGGCCGTCGTCGATCACCAATAATTGATCTGCCTCACGGACGGTGGAGAGCCGGTGGGCGATGACCAGGGAGGTGCGACCGCTCAGCGTCTGTCTCAGTGCCCGCTGTACGGCCGCCTCAGACTCCGAGTCCAGGTGGGCCGTGGCCTCGTCGAGCACGACGACGTCAGGGGCCTTGAGGATGAGCCGGGCCAAGGCCACCCGTTGCTTCTCGCCCCCGGAGAGCCGGTAGCCCCTTTCGCCCACCAGGGTGTCGAGCCCCTCGGGAAGGTCCGAGACGAGGTGGCCGAGCTGGGCGTGTGCCAGGGCGGCGAGGACCTCTTCCTCGGTGGCTTCAGGTCGGGCGTAGGTCAGGTTCGCTCGGAGGGTGTCATGGAAGAGGTACGGGTCCTGGGTGACGACTCCTACGACGTCACGGATGGACTGCATCGTGGCGTGCCGGACATCGATCCCGTTCAGCTTCAACGAGCCCGCCGTCACGTCGTACAGGCGGGGAACCAGCGAGGAGATCGTCGTCTTGCCGGCACCCGATGGCCCGACGAGCGCCACCATCTGTCCCGGTTCGACCCGGAACGACACGTCGTGCAGGACCTCGCTGTTGATGCCGGACTCGAGAACAGCCACTGATTCGAGAGAGGCCAGCGAGACCTCCTGCGCACCCGGATAGGTGAAGTTGACGTGGTCGAATTCAATGGAGACGGTTCCCCGTGGAACGTCGACGGCATCGGGCGTCTCTTCGATCATGGGAACGATGTCGAGTACCTCGAAGAGGCGTTCGAAGGAGATGAGCGCCGTCACGACATCGAGTTGCAGGTTGGAAAGCTGGGTCAGTGGCCCGTACAGACGGGTCAGGTACTGGGTCAGCGCCACGACGGTGCCTATGGCAAGTGTGCCGCGCACCGCGGCCACACCCCCGAATCCGTACACGATGGCGGTGGCCATCGATGCAGTCAGTGTCAGGGCAACCATGAAGATCCGGGCATAGGTGGCCTGCGCGATCCCGATGTCCCGGACCCGCCCTGCTTTGGAATCGAACGACTCCGCCTCGACCTGGGGCCGACCGAGCAACTTGACCAGCATGGCCCCACCCACGTTGAATCGCTCCTGCATCACCATGTTCATCTGGGAGTTGAGGTCGTAGCCCTCCTTCGTGAGAGAGCCGAGATGCCGACCGACGATGCGGGCCGGGATGAGGAAAACGGGAAGGAGGACCAGCGCAGCCAAGGTGATCTGCCAACTCAGGTAGAACATCGTCCCGAGCACGATGAGCACGGTGACCAGGTTGCCCACGGCGTTGGACAGGAGATCGGTGAATGCCTGTTGTGCGCCGAGAACGTCGTTGTTCAGTCGGCTGATCAGGGCGCCGGTCTGGGTCCGGGTGAAGAACGCCAGGGGCATGCTCTGAATATGGCGAAAGACCTTCGACCGCATGTCGAAGATCAACCCCTCGCCGATCACCGCTGAGATCCGACGCTCGGTCAGGGACAGGAGGGCGTCGAACAGCGCTAATCCACCTGCCACGCACGCCAGCACGATGACCAGATCGGCATTATGTCGTTGGATCCCGTTGTCGATTAGCGCCCGGAGAATCAGGGGGTTTATGGCACTGATGACGGCATCGAGGATCACCACCGGCAGGAAGACGGCGAGGATCTTCTTGTAGGGGACGGCGAAGGTCAACATGCGCCGCGCCGTGCCCTTCTTCACGCGATGCTGCAGGAGGGAGCGGTCCTGGCGGAGTGAGCGCATTCCGGCCCAGGCTCCGCCTCGTCCGCCACCCATGGCGTGGCCCGGCATGCTCACAGGCGGGGAACTCCCAGCAGGGTGTGCTGCCCCGGTGCAGGTCGAAATTTCATCTCGTCAACCTATCTGTGAGTGGTGGACCGCCACCCCGGGTCGTGGGGATCCTGTTGGATTGACCACCCACGTCCTCCTAAAGGCTGAGGCCCGACGGCCCGTATCGTTCCAACGGGCGATGACGGAGGGAGCGGTTGCTGGGCAAGAATGGCCCCATGTACGGCGAAAGTGAATCGGGCGAGGAGGTGGGGAGGGCGCTCCAAATCCGAGAATGGGGAGCGTCCATTCTCGGATTGCTGGTTTCGCTGATGGTCGTGGGTCCCACCTTCTTGTCCGAAGAGACGTGGCATGGCGCCCCCCTCATCGATCGAGGTGGTGCGCTCTGGGTCGTTCCTGCCGTGGTCATGGCCATCAGCTTCTATGCAGGCGGAATGATCGCCGGCTACTCCCAAGCTCGGATTCGGGGAGCGCTCCTGCGCGGGCTCCTGGTGGCCGCCCTCACCATTTTGCTGGCGTTCGCCGGCGACCTTGCGCGCCGTGCAGCGCTCGGCGAAGGGGTGCAGCTACGGATCCTCGAATATTGGGTTGGCGCAGTCGTTGCCGCAGTCCTCGTCGGAGGGCTCGGAGGGCTGAGCGGGCGCCGTCTGGCGATCGGCGTCCGGACACGGCGCCAGATGCAATTGCCATAGGAGCTGGGTACCTAGGACCCGAGCGATGCCGCGCACGCGTTGAGAGCGCCCTGATTCGTCGGGTTGTCTATGTCCGATTGGTAGATCAGGATCACCTTGCTCTCCATGGGCCCGGTTGCGTCAGAACAGTCGCCGGCCAGGGTGTCGCCGCTGCTCGAGGTCGCCCCGCGTTGCTCCACGATGGTGGTTGTCTTCGCCCAGTCGGCGTCCTGCGGTGTTGACGTGGATGTGAGACCGTCGTATTGCATGGGGAAACCGTTGGCCACGAACCATCCGGTGAGTGTCGTGTAGTTGTCCAACCGGGATCGACCCGAACTGAGAAAGGAGGAATCGACGAGGGGAACGACCGGGGTGCGATGAAAATCATCCCTGAACGTCGTGGCGATGTTCTCAACGGTGGCCAGCCACACAGCGTCGCTATACCCGCGCGCGGTCCACACCGCGAGTCGGTTGGTCGTGCCCCCTTGGGTATCGGGGAGTGTCTCCCCGCCTTCGCCGATGCCCATCTGGATGAAGCTCACGGCAGGATTGCCATCGTAGTGAGCCGCGTACGCAGCAATGAACGCGTCGTAGTCGCTCAAGAATGTGGGGTTCCAGTAGGCAGGGAGGGTCGACCCGGCGTCCTCGACCGATGGCACGCCCTGGGCGTAGACCCACGCCGGCGTCGCATTGGCCGCAGCCGATCCCCACGATGCTTCTCCGCCCGCGCTGACCCGCAGAATGACGTGCTTTCCTGCCGCGGCCCACGGCGCGATTGCTTGATCCACCCGCGCCCACGAGAACTGCCCGGGGGAGGGCTCGAGCTGAGCCCACTCAAAGGTGAGGGTGGTCCCGGCCAGGTCGGGATTCCCGGCGTCTGTCGCTGAGTTGCCGCCTGAAAATTCGTAGATCCCCTGAGTGGTGATCGTGTCGGGACGGAAATTCAGGGAAATCGTGGTCGCGGGGTTCGTTGGGGTGGTGCTGCCCCCGGTCTTCGCCGGGACCGGTGCATGGGATTTGCTCGCCGACCCGCCGGGAGAAGCTCCCGCGATGGTCGTCGTCGTCGACGTCGCCGCGGACGGCGCGACATCGTTGTGAGTGGAGGTGGAGTGCGTGCTGCTTTTGGGAGGAGAAGTCGACGCCTGAGGACCGGGACCGGACGTGAGCGTGATCGCGGCCGCCGCCGCTCCACCGGCGAGTAGCGCGGCCGCCGCGACGGCCAGCCGACGTCTGGATGAGGGGCGAGAACGTCGTGCTGTGGCCTGCCGGCTGGTCATGACGACTCTCCTCTACCCATTAGTTCGAACATAGGAACACCGATACCGATTCTCCCTCATAGACGAGCCGGAAACGGTTCGCGACGATCGCCTTGACGCCGGGAAGGAGGCGGCCCACGTTTTGGTCCGCCACTACCAACCAAACCCGACGATGGGCATCGATGGCGGTCTCGAACTCCACCGGGTCGAGAAGCACCGGGATCCCGTACTCCGTATCGACAACCTGATCGTTCTTCTCGAAGACGTAGAGCAACGTCTGTGTGCGGTTGGCCGAAACCCAGTACGTGGGGGCGCGTCCGAGACTGGAACCAGTCAGGTTGGCCGGTCCCACGGCGATCACTGCGTCGCCCCGCTCCTGGTGGGCCTTGACATAGGCGACGGCGTTCGGGTAGTCCAGATTGAAGTGCTGGACATCCGCACCGACAAGGACCTCGGCCAGGGGGCCGTAGTCGCTGAGGCTCCCGACCGTGCTCATCGTGACGGCCAATGCGCAGGCTGCTGCCACGACGACGAGCATCGCCTGGCGGGCCGAGCGGGAAGCCCCCCGCTCGCCTGACGTCACGATGTTGCGCACTACAGAGAAGATCTCGGCGCCTGCCCGGGTCGCCAGAATGAAGACGAACGGCAAGGTGATGAACACGTAGCGCGGGTTCTTCGCCGGCAGGAAGAGTGAGACGATGATGGTGGGGACGATCCAGAAGGCGGCGAGGTAGATGAGCGTCTTGTCCTTCTGCCGCCATCCGATCACGGTCCCGATCACCGCCAGAATGCTCACGATCGTCAAAGCCGGTCCGGGGCCGCCGGGGGTGAAGAACACATTGACCAGGTAGTAGAAGGGTTGTGGCGACCATTGCACCAGTGGCCCTCCGCTCAGATCGACCCCGAATGCCGGGGGATGTGTGAGTTTGGCCAAGGCCAGTTGTGCTGCGATGGTGAGCCCGGTCAGTCCCCCGAACACCCACCATCGCCATTGTCGACACCAACGAAATCCCAGGAAGCCGAAGAGCGCCATCGGCACGAGCAGCAGCACCCCGAATGATTCCTCGTGCGAAAAGTACATACATACCGTCACGGCGGCGACCGTGGCGATGCGGGCCGTCGTTGGCTCTCTCATCGCCCTGAGTAACACGACTGCCAGCAAGATCACGAAGAACTGCACCATTTGGTACATCCGCACTTCTTGGGCGTGCGTCTGCTCCAACACGGCCGAGGCGAAGACCAACGTGCCGGCCAGCTGGAACGAACGGTTTCGCGGTACCGCCAGAGGGATCAGGCGGAAGCCGAACAAGATCACGGTGGCTCCGAACCACAGGGTGCTCATCTCGCGCATCCACGAAGTCCGGTAGTGGGTGAGACCGCCCACCACGGCCAGGAGCGCCGAATACAACTCGGATTTCCAGTAGAGGAATCCCGATGGCCAGCGAGGCACCAGGTGGGCTCCGATGCCCTGGGCGGCGGCGATGGAGGACAGCTCGTCCTGCCACAGCGGCTGGTAATCAATGCGATAGCTCAGGAGCAGCGTCCAGAAGACGGCGATACCCACGACCCCGACGCCGTAACGATGCGCCCGTAGCCACGCACGCGCCCTTGACCCGTGTTCGGACATGACACCCAGGTCCGGATCGGTACTGCGTCGTGGCGCGGGGTGAGCGTTTCGGGCCAGCCGTGCTGATCGAGGGCGCACCGCGCACGTGAGCACCACGGATGTCACCACACCCACAACAGTCAAGAGGAGGACAATGCGTAAGAGAAAGGGCGTGCTCGGGAAGGGTGGCTGCACCTCGATGAAATGCCGAAACTGCGTGAGCACGAAGACCAGTCCGACGGCGGGCAGTGAACCGGCCGCGACCGCGCCGATGGCTCGTCGGCGCCGGATGCCAAAGAGGTTGAGCACCAGGGCAAGGAGGCACCCCAGTCCGAACATCAGCAGAGAAAGCTGCAGCGTGTGCACGAACCGGGGGCCAGCCGGGACGGTGGTCGTTCCCGTCGTCTTCTGAAACGTCGAATTGAACAGCCTCTCCGGCTCGGCCACGAGATTGGGATGCGCCGCGTTCGATGCGGTCCACGTCGGTCCGCTCTGGAACGGCACGACGGATGTGCCGTCGCCCACTTGGCCATCGAGATACACGGAGGGCACGGAGACGGACGTGACCGACACGCTGAGCCGGTGGGTGCCGGCGTGCGCCACCGGGCACAGGTCGTAGATGGTGAGAGGCGTCGTGTCTTTGAGCGGCTCCACGTTCCACGAGGTGATGGCAGGCACACCCAGTACCTGCCAGGTGCCCGGTCCCGAGGCGATGGGCTGTCCGTCCAGCGCCACGGTGTAGGGGCCGTTCGCCGCCACTCGCAACCAGCTGTTCGTACAACCCGACGGGAAGTCGATGTTGGTCGAGGCGGTCAGCTGATGCCCGTCCGGATCGCCGACGATTGCTTCTCCTGCCGCAGTGGATGTGTACGAGTCCGGTGCCGTGGAGACTGTTGTTGCCCCGATCCTGGACGCGGCCGAAGTCGCCGACACCCAATCGGTGGGGACCATTGTCGTGGTGGCAAACGCACCGGATCTCGGCAGCGTTTGGCCGGTGAGCGCCACGTTCGTGGTCGAACGCCAGGCCGAGGGCTTCACGCCGTAGGTCTGGACGAGGCCACCGGACTGGATGCGGACACGAGCCTGGAAGGCCGGAGTGCTGTCGTTGTAGTTGACGACCTCTAGTCCGATGACGTTGGCCCCGACGACCAGGCCTGGCCTGAGGTCGATGGTCTCTACGACGCGGGGGACGTAGGTGCCGTTGTAGGTCGCGACCCGTGGGGTGGAGGCGAGGTTCACTCCGTTCACATAGGGGATGGCAGCTTGGTCCGCCGATACCCAGAGGGTTGCGCTCTGCGGAACGACCCCGAGGGGAAGGTTCAGTCGGAAGAAGGCGTGAGGCCCGGGCTCGGGAGAACGGATCCAGGTTTGCCCTGCCGTTGGCGCCGCAAATGGCTGCCGTGGTGTGCGTGTCTCGACAGAGCTCCAGAAGCTCCCGATCAGCCACGCCGCGATGGCCATGATGACCATCGAAACGATGACCGTTCGTCGTGTCGCGATCGGAGGACCGAGTAGTGGACGGCGTTCCAATTCGATCGGCTCGACCAGGTGAGGATCCAAGAGGACCGGTTCGGAGTAGATGAGAGTCCCAGTCATGGCGGCCCTGGGGTGTAGAGGCCGGCCGCCACTTCGCGGCCGAGACCGTTGACGTCTTGCGTATCGAGGCCGACGGCCCTCACGATGTCGCGCCGGAAGGCGGCCAGGTGCCCGAGACGTTGCTCGGACAGCGCCAGATACGTGAAGGCCAAGGATTGCAGTTCGCCGTTGTGCGCGCTCGCCACGACCCGATTCATCGACTCGATGGTTGCGGAGTCGTCCCCGGCTTCGTACGCGTAGTGGCCGTAGGTAAAGGACAAGAAGGCCATTCCGTCCAAGGTCGAGACCGCAGCTGGGTCAACCGGGGACTGGGTGCCGATCATGTCGTTGGCCAAGGAGACCGCGAAGCTGTCCTGCACGACGGGGTTGCCAGGAGCGAGGTTCAGGGCTTGGGTGTAGTCGAGCATCTGCTGCGCGATCCCTGACGTATTCACCGGGGGACTGGCAGTCTTGGAAAACCACGCCAGCGCGCTCGCGTCGCCTTGGATGCCTTGGGCCTGACCGAGCTTTGTCTCGAGCTGGCTGTCATAGCGGAGCTGAGGATTGAGGGCCAGCGCACGATTGAAGTCACGCTCGGCCACGATCGGTTGACCTGACTGCGAGGCGGCGACGCCGTCCGACTTTGCCGCATCGGCCAGCAACCCGGTGGCGAACCCCCACGCCAGGATGATCCCGACGCCGACGGTCGCTGTGATCAGTCCGCGAGGATGACGCAGCGGCGCTACCTGTCGACCGGCCAGGAGGGCTCCTGCCACCGCTGTGAGGTACCAGCCCATCCGTAATGCGCTGAGGATCATGCTTGTGGTCGAGTCGGGAGTGAAGCCGAGGTAGCTGGTCGGTGGGACGAAGTGATACTGGAGAATCTGTCGCTCAATGATTGCTGTCTGCGCAGTGTCCGACGAAAGACGGAAGAGCGTCTCGGCACCCATGATCCGGGTGGTGAGGACGAACAGGAGCGAGGTCGCCACCATGGTCCACCCGCAGGCGCGCGTCGTATTGGTGGGCTTCCCGCGGGAGCGGACGGCCGAGGCTGCCGCACCGAGGACCAGTACGGCAATCAGCTCGCCATACGTCAGATGACCGACAAGGGGCACGGCGCCCAGCGCAAACGTGAGATGCCAGGCGGAAAGGCTCGGGCTCAAGCTGAGACCGAGCCACGGGAGCGTCAACGAAGCGAGGGCGATGGCGAGGCCGAGAACCACCCTCCATGATGCATGGGACCGCACACTCGACGGACTCGTCATCGGGCGGGCCTCATGTTCATCCGTCTGCAAGGACGCGGACCTTTTCGCCGTCGGTAAGTGTTTGCATGTTCGACACCGCGACCGTCTGGCCCACCTTGAGTCCGGAGACGATTTGCACCCGGTCGGCGTCTGAGGCGCCCACCGTGACCGCCTGGAAGTGGGCGCGCCCGTTTCGCAAGACAAAGACTCCGGTCTGGAGGTCACTGTTCATGACCGCGACCGCCGGAACCGAGACCGCAGCCGACTGGACAGCTTTCACGTGGACGAAAACCTGAGTCCCGATGGGGACCGCGTTGGGTGAGGAGTTCTGGGCCTGAATGACGACGGTCCCGTCGAGTCCACCCGCAGTGGAGATGGGACTGACGGTGAGCACTGTTCCGTGAAGGTGCACGCCAGGGAGTCCGCTCGGCGCCACGTCCGCCGAGTCGCCCGCTGCGATGGTCCGCGTGTCGGTCAGCAACACGCTGGCGGACACGTCGACCACGGAAGGGTTGATCACGTCGAGGATCGCTTGACCGGCCGAGACGACCTGACCCGGTTGGAGGATGAGGCCGGTCACATAGCCGGCCGTCGGCGACGTGACCGTCGTCGTTTTCCCCTGCGCGATGGCAACGAGCTCGCTGTCGTAGGTGACCTGCTCGGTGAGCGTGGCGATCTGTTGGGCTTGGGCTTGGACGTCGGGTGAGGGGGCCCTTATCGCATCGTTCAACGATTGCTGCGCGCTGGCCAACTGTGATTGGAACTGGGCGACGTTCTGGACGAGCAGCGATGGATCGATTTGTACGAGCGGTGCACCGACACCGACCTGTTGGCCGTTGGTGACGTCGACCTGGGAGATCGAAAAGATGGCATCCTGGATGCCGGCGAGGTTGAGGCTGACCGTGAAGCTGTCGTTTGGCGCTTCGCTGAGCGTTCCGACCCCCCCAGGTTCATTCGTGATGGTGGAGGGTTCGGCTGTGGCGGCCACGACTTCAGGCGGTCCGGTGAGCAACGCGCGCCCGATCGCTCCGGCCGCGGCCAGGATCGCGAGCACGAGGACAGTGAGCATGACGAGGATCACCCGCGCTCGGCGTCGGGTGAGCTTGGGGAAGTGCCGCCGGATGCGGAGTACGGCGCGCCCCTTCAGGCCGCGCCCGTGGGCGGAGCGGGCGGGTTGCTCCTCCTTGGCGGCGTGACCATTCGTTCGGGCGTGTTCGAAATTCGTAGCCGGCCCTCCCGCGTGCACGCCGTGCCCATTTGTGGCTTCACCGTTCCGCCGGCCGACCTGGGCCACGCGCGCCGCGGCGGAGCTCTCGCCAGAGAACCCGCGGGTCTGGTCGGTTGACACCGGGGAGACGAAGAGCATCGGGTCGAGCTCGACCGACTGGTACGACGGCCGCGAGCCGTTGCTTCCGTTGCGTGCGTGGCCCACCCGGTGCCTGCCCGACTTCATGGCGCTCTCACTTCTTCACCACGTGGAAGTCGAAATCTGGTCGGATCACGCCGTAGATGACGGCGGCGCTTTCGAGTAGCGAATAGACAGGAAGGAGCAGGATCTGCGCGAGGTGCCACGGCACGCGCCGATACCACACCACGTTCCGCTGGTCGAGGTTCAGCTCGAGCCCGAGCAGGTAGAGCGCCGAGTAGGCCGCCAGTGATGTCGTCCCGATGAGGAGGACCCCCAGCGGGATGCGGGCGTTCACCACCACGGCGGCGATGCTGACGCTCCACCAACCCAGCCAGCCGACACCCCACAAGATGACGGAGCTCACCAAGGTGATCCGGTGCAACAGTCGCGCCGGGGCTCGCAGGCACACCAAGCAGAGTCCGACGAACCAGCGCCGGCGTTGTTTGAGGAAATCCACTACTGACTGGGTGGACTGCTCGAGACAGTATCCATCTATCCATCGCGAGCGGTTGCCGCGTGCCATTTCGACCAGTGACCACCAGGCGTCCTCGGTTACCGATCCAGCGGGACCAAGGTCGAATCCGACCTCCTTCTCGACGTCATTGCGCACCAGGATGAACGATCCGTGCATCCCGAAGGCACTCTGTCCGAACATGTGTTGCAAGCGGAAGCGGCCCAGATCGTCCCCGGTGCGGACCGAGTCCGCCAACGTGAGGAAGGGGTGCTTGTCGAGGTCCCGGTGGTACAGCACCACGCCCTGGCCGATGCGCAGCTCTCCCGAGCGTTCCTCTTCGACCACCGCGCTGTGGATGCCCCGGATGACCGATGGCGTGATGTGTGTCTCCTCGTCGAGATGGAACAGCCAGGTACCGTCAGAAATGGGGGAGATCTCCAGCGCGTAGTGGAGCGCGCGTGCCTTGAATCTGGCGCCTGAGTCGGTCCGGTAGTGCTTCGGCACCAGAATCGTCCTGACGCCTTCGACCTCAGGCAGCGCGTTGTCGGTCACGATCTCCACGCTGAATGGGAACAAGGGCGTCTGCGCCATCGCGGCCCGCACGGCCAGGGTCGATTTGAGGACGGCCTCGACGTTTGTCCCCCGGGTGACGATACGAAAGCACACCTCGGTGCCCGGGGGCATGGGGTCTTCCTTCCTCTTGTTCACGTTCCGAAAGGACACTGCGCCGATGACATTGAGCAAGACGGGCACGGCCAGGAGGACCCAGATGTAGCTGAACCCATCGACGATCTCCGCCGCGAGCCCGTGGGCCGGACTTGAGTGATTCCAGAACCACAACATGAGCGAGAAGATCGGAATTCCGACGACCACGAACGAGAAGGCAAAGACGATCCGGACTCGCCACGCAGCCCAGGGCCTTTCCTCGGCGGGAATCTGGCGACGCGCGCTCCGGGGCTGCGGCGCGGGCGGGACGGCGGGGGCCGCGGTGGTGAGTGTCGTCATCGCGTCCTCGACGAGCGAGCTCGGTGCCGACTCGAACAGCTGGACCAGGAGTGCCAGCAGTTCCGCCTCGAGATCTTCCGCTGGCCGCATGGCCGGGGCCACCGTCATGCAACCGGCACCGCCGACGCCATGTGTACCGAGCGGGACCAATCGACTTGGGCTGCGAGCCCTTCTCTCAGCGAGACGCGTGGCTCCCAGCCCATGAGTTCGTACGCCCGATCGATGGCACCCCCGGTCTGTTGGACATCGCCGGCCTCTTTGGGGTTGCGCCGGCAGTCGACCGGAACGCCCGCGAGCTCACCCACCATTTCGATCAGGTCCGCCATGACGGCGTGTGACCCTCCGGCGATGTTGACGACGGTCCCCGGCGGCACATCGCCCGAGCCGGCAGCCAGGTTGGCCGACACGACGTCGGAGACGAAGGTGAAGTCCCTGACTTGCCGGCCGTCTCCGAACAGTTGGAATGGCGAGCCTGTCACGGCGGCGTCAGCCAGGCGCCGGATCGCCATGTCGGGGCGCTGCCGTGGTCCGTACACGGTGAAGTAACGGAGCGACACCGTTGGCAGTCCCCAATTGGCCGTGTAGAGGGCGCACAGATGTTCCGCCGCCAGTTTGGTGACGCCGTAGGGGCTGTTCGGGCTGGGGAGATCCGTCTCCCAGGTTGGGTACGAGGTCGCGTTCCCGTAGACCGACGAGCTCGACGCGTAGACGAAACGGGGCGTGGCGACGACCTTGGCCGCTTCGAGGAGGCACTGTGTCGCCTTGATGTTGTGCTCGCAATAGTCGCCGAAGCCGGCACCCCATGACATGCGCACGCCGGGCTGACCCGCCTGGTGGAACACCACCGAGGCTCCGTCGAGCAACGACCGCAGATCGGCGGTTCGCAGGTCGAGTTCCTCGAAACGAAACCCGGGTAGCCGTGCCAGCACACTGAGGTTGCGCCTCTTCTCCGCCGGGTCGTAGTAGTCGGTGATGGAGTCGAGACCGAGCACGTGGTGACCGGATGCGCACAGCGCTTCACTCAGATGGCTGCCGATGAATCCGGCCGCTCCGGTGACGACGACGTTCACGATGCCTCCTTTTCGTTGTCGGTTTCCGCATCCGCGTGGGGTCCGATTCCTCCCCGACCCGCCGGACCGAGCAGCGCGGTGACCGTTGCGCCCGCCGCCCGGCCCACGAGCCCGCCGAGAAACTGCTGGCTACGGGGGTCGCGACGATCTCGTTCCGCCGCCTCGCGAATACGATCCGCGGCGCGGCCGATGAAGGCGGCATTCGTTTCGCCGCCGCCTATCTGCGCGTAGGCCCGGGCCACCTCGCTCACGTAACGCTCTATGCCGTAGTTGGTCTCGAGCGCCAGGGCGCCCTCGATGGCCTGGTGACGGGTTGGCCCATCGTCGAGCAGTGATCGGATGCCCACGGCAAGGCCCTGCGTCGATGGAGGGACGAGCACGCTCGACCACTCGTCGAGCACCTGGGTATGGCTGGCGATGTCGGTCGCCACGATGGGCCGGCCCGAGCGCAGGTACGAGAAGATCTTGAGCGGAGTGTTCCGCCCTCGTTCCCGGGGGGAGACCAAGACGTCGGCGGCCTTCAGGCAGGCCGGGACGAGCGGGGACGGCACCATACCGATCAGCCGGACGTTGGCCGTCAGCCCGAGGGAATCCACGTTCTGCCCGAGCTCGTGGACTTGGTCGTCTCTCCCGCCCAGGATCACCAGGACGGCGTCGGGGTGCGTCTGGACGACGTCCGCCATCGACGCCAAGAGCAGTGGGATGCCCTGGTAGGGCTCAAGGGTGCCGGAATAGAGGAGGACGTGTGATCCCGCCGGGGCCCATGCGTGCCGGATGGCGGATGTGACGTCAGGGTCGGGATCCGCTTCGAGCGAGATGTTGAAGATGGTGTGGACCGGCGTTGTCGACGACAGGGCGACCCGGTCGGCGATGAGGGGAAAGTGGGCGATGATCGCATCGGAGTGTCGGATGACCGCGTTCTCGAGAGCACCCGCCATCCGGGTGATCGGATTGTGAGGGCTCAGCCCGTAGTTCCTGAGCACGTCAGTCCAGTCGTTGCCCATGTCGTACACGTGGGGAACGCCGCCCAAACGGGCGAGCACCGGTCCGAAGAGACCAGCCTCTTCGTGCGTGTGCACGACGTCGTAGTGGCCCTGCCGCCGCAGGGCCTCTTTAAGGGAACGGATCGTGACGGCACCGTTGAGCAGAAGCTTGCGGAACGATGGTCCGACGGGAACTGATCGGACGCCGGGCACGTTGGCGCGGACGTACCGGAGGCCGGCGACCTCGCGGTCCTGCCCCACGGGGTACGTGACGAGATCGATCTCATGGCCCAGTGCACAGAGGGCCAGGCACCGATTGAAGACGCTGATCGGCGTGCCGCGGGGCGAATAGACGGGATGGGGTGACACCATGAGCACGCGCATCAGGCGGCTTCCATGGCTGCGTGAGGCGGTGCCGGATAGGCCGCAGGGTGGCTTCGCCTCGTGCGGATCGTCAGGTAGAAGGGGATCCCGATGACGCCCAGGGCCAAGGTCTGCACGGTGATGCATACGCCGACTGCGGCGCCTTGGGCCGCAGTGGCGTGCCCACCGGCCGCCAGAAAGGCGGCGAAGGCTCCCTCGCGCAGACCGTACCCGCCCAGAGAGATGGGCAGCATGGTGACCGCCGTTGCCGTGGTGATGACCAGGGCGCCGTACATCAGCGGGATGTGGATCCCCAGCGCCCGGATGAACATGGTTTGGCTCGCCACCACCACCGTCCAGAACAGGAGCCCCCGCAGCGTGGCGCGCACCAAGTGGCTGCGTTGACCCCTGAAATCGTGCAACGTGTTGAGCAACTTGGCCACGGCACGGCCCGGGCCCCGCCGGAGCAATCCCCAGCGCCCGATGAAACCCATGGCCGGGCTGAGTGCCAGCACGACCAGCGCCAGGCCACCCGCGACCACCCCGAGCGAAAAGGGTCGAATGCGATCGGCGTAACCGAGCGAGACGGTCGTGGCCAAGCCGAGGGCGGTGATCACGATCATCCCGGGAAAGTTGCAGAGCCGTCGGAGGACGACGGAGGCAGCGGCGGGCACTCGTTCCTCCGGCGATTCGGCCAGGGAGGTGGCACGCACGAAGTCGCCGCCGATCGAGCTCGGGAGCGCGGCATCGAACACGTCACCACCAAGTTCGAGGTGCAGGCACCGCCGGTATGTCCGGTCGACGCCGTTGGCCGTAGCCAAGCCGTTCCATTGCCACACCGTGAGCAGGATGGTCACGACGGCTATGCCGTAGCCCAACGCGAGGCTCAGTGGGTCGGCCGTCGCCAGCGCGTGGATGACCGCTCCGAACCCGATCTTGCGGGCGATGAGGGCGAAGGCGCCGGCGGTCACCGTGATGCGCACGACCGTCATGGGCGCGATCCGCCGGGATGACGCGGCGCGGCTTGGCTCCACCGCGATCGGGATGGAGTCTCCCCTCACTGCGCGTTCTCTCGCCGGGGACGTGGGTCCCCCTCGGAGGTTCGTGGAGACTCGTGCGCACGAGGGACCATCTGCACCTAGGTGGTGTCCTCTCCGGTCGCGCTGCGAACCACATAGGGCCGATGCGCCGCATCCTTGAAATAGACCCGCGTGAGCAGCTCGCCGATCAGTCCGAATGACGCGAATTGCAACGAGGCCAGCGCGAAGATGGTTGCCACGCCGCTCTGATGCGGTGCCCGCTTGATCATTCGGGACCCGGACCACAGGGCCGAGACGCCGGCCGCAGCCACACAGACGAACGCGACGCGGCCGAAGAACTGCATCGGTTTTTGCCGGTAGCCGATCAGGAATTTCACGGTGAGGAGATCGAGGACGACCCGGGGCATGCGGCTGATTCCATACTTCGAAGACCCTCGTTCCCGGGCCCGGTGATTGACGGGGATTTCGATCACCTTCGCCCCCGAGATCAGGGCCAGGGCCGGAATGAAGCGATGCAGCTCCCCGAAGAGCTCGAGATGCTCGATCACTTCCTTGTCGTATGCCTTGAGCGTGCACCCGTAGTCATGGAGCTCCAGACCGGTGACACGCGAGATGAGTGCGTTCGCCGCCTTCGAGGGCAAGCGGCGCGAGATGAACTTGTCCTTTCGGTCGGCCCTCCACCCCGACGCCACGTCGTACCCTTGTTCGAGTGCGGCCAGCAGGGTGGGAATGTCGGCCGGATCGTTCTGCTGGTCGCCGTCCATCACGACGACAACGCGTCCGGCGGCATAGTCGAAGCCGGCGCTGATGCCAGCGGTTTGCCCGAAGTTCCGGCGGAATTCGATGACCTTGACCCGGGGGTCGACGTCGTGCCAGACCAAGGCCTTGGCTCCGGTGGTGTCAGTGCTGCCGTCGTTCACCAGGATCAGCTCGAACTCGACGGGAAGCCGGTGCAGCACCGCCAGCACCTCTTCGACGGCGAGGTCAATGCTTTCCTCTTCGTTGTAGAGGGGAATCACGACGCTGAGCTCGACACTCGAAGGGACACATCCGCCAATGGTTCGTTCCAAGTCGGAGATTTCGGTTTCGGAACGGGTCAGTGCCATGAACGATCTCCTTTGTCGCGGTGACAATCGGTGACGGATGCTGAGGGTTCGAAATGCAAGAACGGCTGTGGTGGGAGGAGTCGGGGCCCCGTCCTCATCGCACGCCGACTCCCTGGTCCGCATTCCGTGGCTGTTCGCGATGGGCGATGACGCGCGGTGGGGTAGTGGCGCCCCCGCGGCCAATGCCCACATAGCGGAATCCGGCCTGCTCGACCAGGATCGGGTCGAAGTTGTTGCGGCTGTCGAAGAAGAGGTCGCCCCGCATCGAACGGCGGAGCTCGGTCAGGCGCACGGTCAGAAACTGCGGCCAATCGGTAGCCAGCACAATGGCGTCGGCGCCGGTTGCCGCCCGAATGGCGTCGGGCATCAACCGGATATCGGGGACATCGGGCACCGCTGTGACCATCGGGTCATAGGCCGCCACGAATGCTCCTTTGCCGATGAGCCGTGCCGCCACGTCGAGTGCGGGCGAGTCCCGGAGGTCGTCGGTATGCGGCTTGAACGCGAGACCGAGAATGCAGACCTTGGCCCCACGCAGTGTCTTGAGGTGGCCGAGGAGCTGGTCGACCACGTATTTGCGCTGGGATTCGTTGACGGAGACGGCGCCCTCGAGAATTCTGGGTCGATAGCCGTATTCGTTGGCCGTGGTGATCAGTGCCGAGAGATCTTTCCCGAAGCAAGAGCCGCCCCACCCGAGGCCGGCGTCGAGGAACCGGCCGCCGATACGCGTGTCGAGCCCCATTCCGGCGGTGACCTCGGTGATGTCCGCACCTACGAAGTCACAGAGGCGAGCGATCTCGTTGGCGAAGCTGATCTTCGTGGCCAAGAAGGCGTTGGACGCGTACTTGACCATCTCCGCCGTCGTGAGCTTGGTCTGAAGCAGCGGCACCACATCCCGCTTCCCGATGTCGCCGGGGATACGTTGCTCCAAAATGGGGCGGTATACCGTGGCGGCGATCTCCTGGGCCTTCGGGTCGTCGCTCCCGAGCACCACCCGGTCGGGATGCAGGAAGTCTTGAACCGCGCTGCCCTCTCGCAAGAACTCGGGGTTGGAGACGACGCCGAACCGGTCACGCCCGGCCGGTCCGAGTATGTCCTCGATGAGCGATCCGAGCCAGAAGCCCGTGCCGATCGGGACGGTGCTCTTGGTGATGATGACGTGGTAGTGCCGCAGGTTCTGCGCGATTGCGACGGTGACGCCGCGAATCGCGGTGGTATCGGCGTCTCCGTCCGGCCCGGGCGGCGTGCCGACGCAGACGAAGACGACATCGGAGGAGTCCATGGCGTCGCAGAAATCGTCGGTAAACCGAAGCTTGCGGTGGGCCAGCCCACTCGTAATGAGATTGTCGAGTCCCGGCTCATGGAAGGGAGCAGCCCCCGAGCGCAACGTCGCCAACTTCTCCGGGTTGGACTCGACCCCGACGACATCGTGGCCGACGTGCGCCAGGCACGCCGCGACGACCGATCCGACATAGCCGCTGCCGATGACAGCCACCCGTTCGCCCATGTGATGTCTCCCTCTCCTTTGCCTGAAAAGCATTCAAAGTCGCTGAAAATTGCTTGAGAATCCGGTACCGGGTGCGGCAACTACTGGCGAAGCTGCGGTTCGGCCCGCGGTGAAACCCTCAAGGCCCCTAGGTGGTCCTCAGTTCGGCCGGCGCCGTGAGGTGTGGTTCGTTTCATACGTCCAGGTGAAAGACGTACCGTCGGGAAGGAGGTCGGGAGACGCGAGGGCACATCGGGGAGAGCAGCGACCGCAGGCCCAAGATCGTCGTCATTGAAGTGACAGCGGATGGTGAAACGAGCGGAAATCACGTGCTTCTTCCTCTCGACCCTGGAGAGGCAAGACCGCTGGGAAGGTAGCTCTATGGTGCTCACTACTTCGGCGGCCCGGCTGACTCAGGGAGTCCCGTAGCTTTGCGTCCTCCCCTCGCGAGGAGTTTGCCCTTATCGCTTCCTTACGCTTGCGAAGATTTATGTACTTTCCTCCGCAAGTCAATGGCTATTTCGGATTGTGATCGTCTCCCACCAATCTGCAACCTTCGTGCAACCAATCGATCTGGCCCATCGTGACGGAGTGGTGTCAGAAGGGCGAACTCGTCCGTTGGGCCGGGCGAGGAGTAACCCCACGTCGCAATGGTGGGAGCCGGTGCATCCGTCGAGGACGCAGCAACGACCCGGCAACGTCATCGAACCGCGTGGACACCGCCGTCGACGTGGAGGATTTCGCCCGTGGTCATGGGCAACAGATCGCTGAACAGGGCCACGCAGGCGCGGGCCACGACGCCGGAGTCGTTCACGTCCCAGCCCAAGGGCGCCCGATCGTCCCAGGACTCCTCCAGCACCGAGAACCCGGGGATGGATTTGGCGGCCATGGTCCGTATCGGACCGGCAGCCACGAGGTTGACCCGGATGCCGTCGGGCCCGAGGTCGCGTGCCAGGTAGCGGGTCAGCGACTCGAGGGCCGCTTTGGCCACGCCCATCCAGTCGTAGATCGGCCAGGCCACCGTCGAATCGAAGTCGAGGCCGACCACGGAGGCGCCACCGTCGCGACCCGCGTTGAGCAACAGGGGCTTGAACGCCTCGATCAGGGCTTTGAGCGAATAGGTGGAGATGTTGAGCGCGACCGACACCTCATCCCAATCGGCCGCGAACATGCCACTTCCCAGGCAGTTCGGCGGTGCAAAGCCGATGGCATGCAGGACGCCATCGAGGCGATCCCAACGCTCGGCCAAGGCCGTGCCGGCCAGGGCCAACTGCTCGGGAGACGTGACGTCGATCTCGAGGACGTCCGGTTCGGTGGGGAGCTTGCGTGCGGTCCTTCTGGTCAGCGAAAGGGCGCGCCCGGCACCCGAGAGCACGATCTCGGCCCCTTCCCTTTGGGCCAGCTCGGCCACGGCGAAGGCGAGTGACGCGTCGGTGAGGACGCCGGTGATGAGGAGGCGTTTTCCGTCCAGGAGTCCCATAGGCATCGCGAGGTTATGCGACAGTAGGGGCGTGCACGTGGGAATACTTGGTGGTACAGGCCCTGCGGGGCGAGGGTTGGCGGTGCGGCTGGCCGCAGCGGGGGTGCAGGTCACGCTGGGCTCGCGGGACGCCGAACGGGCCGCAGCGGTGGCGCGCGACGTGGTGGCCGCCTATCCGGATCGCACGCTCGAGATCCGGGGGGCCGACAACGGCGGAGCGGCGGAAGCCGACGTCGTGGTGCTGGCCACGCCGTGGGACAGCGCCATCGCAACCTTGAAACCGTTGCGGGAGGCGTTGGCGGGGAAGGTCGTGGTCTCGATGGCGAATGCGCTGGTCAGAGAGGGGCGCGAGATGCTGGCCCTCATTCCTCCCCGGGGCTCGGTGGCGGCCGCGGTGCAGGCCGCCCTGCCCCGTTCGCTGGTGGCGGCCGCGTTCCACCATCTGCCCGCGGCGGAAATGGAAAATCTGGATTCGGGTTTGCAAGCTGACGTGTTGGTGTGCTCGGACCATGCTGAGGCTTCTGCCGTGACGGAGTCCCTGATCGAGGCGATGAGCGGGCTACGGCCGATCATCGCCGGAAGCCTGAGCCAGGCGGCGGCGATAGAGGCGTTCACCGCCGTCTGCATCACCTTGAACATGCGGCACAAGGTTCACTCGACCTTGCGCATTGCGGGGATCTGAGCGTGCGACTGTACGACACCGCGCGCGGTGAAGTTGTGCCGTTCGAGCCCGGACCGCTGGTGACGCTGTACTCGTGCGGCATCACCCCCTACGACTCTGCGCACCTGGGTCACGCCGCCGTCTACCTCTACTTCGACATGCTGCAACGTCGCCTTCGGGATGCCGGGCACGAGACGCGGTGCGTGCGCAATGTCACCGATGTCGACGACGACATCCTCCGCAAGGCGCGCGAGCTCGGGGTCCACTACCTGGACCTCGCGGCCGAGGAGATGGCGCGCTTCGACGCCGAGATGGGGATGTTGAACCTGTTGCCGGTCTACTCCGAACCCCGGGCCACCTCGGCCATCTCGGAGATCCTGTCCTTGATCGGTGCTGCGCTGGACGCCGGCCATGCCTACGAGTCCGGGGGATCGGTCTACTTCGACGTGGCGAGCTTCCCCCGCTTCGGCCGGGTCAGCGGCTTCGGGCGGTCAGAGATGCTCCGTCTGGCGGCCGAGCACGGCGGGAATCCCGACGATCCGCACAAGAGGAACCCGTTGGATTTCGTGCTGTGGCAGCCCTCCCTGCCCGATGAGCCGGCGTGGGAGTCGCGGTGGGGTCCGGGTCGACCCGGCTGGCACATCGAATGCTCGGCGCTGGCCCTGCGCGAGCTGGGGGAGACCGTCGACATTCATGGCGGCGGGCGAGACCTTGTCTTTCCCCATCACGAGTGTGAGAACGCGCAGTCCGAGTCGGTGACGGGCCAGCCCTTCGTCCGGATCTGGTTCCATGTCGGCCTGGTCGGGCTCGGTGGCACCAAGATGTCCAAGTCGCTCGGCAACCTGATCTTCGTGGGAGAGCTGTGCAAGGAATGGGAGCCGGCGGCGGTGCGTCTTGCGCTGCTGGCCCACCACTACCACGAGGATTGGGACTGGGTCACCACCGAGGACATGCCGCGGGCGGCGGAGCGGCTGGCTCTGTGGCGTTCCGTCGCGGAGGGGGACGGCTCCGTGGGTCTCTCGGCGGTGCGGGCCGCGCTCGATGACGACATGGACACCGTCGGAGCCCTGCAGGCCCTCGATGGCGAGGCGCGGGCGGGACGCGCGGTGCTGGCCGGGGCCACCCTGCTCGGCGTGGTGCTCTGACGTTCCGGGGAGCGTGGGGCTGCGAGGGGATCGGTCCAGTACCCTGGGTATCACGACCGGTGAGGAGAGATCCCCCGTTGACAACGAAAGGCTGAACAATGGCAGGCGTCATCTCGGTACGGCTTCCCGACGGTTCGAAGCGGGAGCTCGCCGAGGGCACGACGGCTGCTGAGTTCGCTCAGACGATCGGTCCGCGACTGGCCAAGGCCGCCATCGTGGCCACCGTCGACGGCCGTTGCGTCGACCTCAGCACCTCCCTGGCCGACGGGTCGGAGGTCGCCATCGTCACCGCCGACTCCGATGCCGGCCGCGAGGTGTTGCGGCATTCGACGGCGCACGTGTTGGCGCAGGCCGTGCTCCGCTTGTGGCCCGGTGCGAAGTACGCCATCGGACCGGTGATCGAGAACGGCTTCTACTACGACTTCGCACTGCCCAACGGGGCGCGGTTCAGCGACGACGACCTGGGGCGGATCGAAACCGAGATGCGCGCCGTCATGGCCGAGGACCAGCCCTTCATCCGTCACGAGCATGCGCTCGGCGAGGGGCTGGAGTTGTTCGCTGACCAACCGTTCAAGCAGGAGATCATCGAGGCGGTCGAGTCCGGGTCCGACGAGGTTGACGCCGGGGGAACCGTCGTCAGTACCTACTGGAATTCGGACACCTTCACCGATCTGTGCCGGGGCCCCCACGTTCCCTCGACCAGCCGCCTGGGCCACTTCAAACTGATGCGGGTCGCGGGCGCGTACTGGCGGGGCGACGAGAAGCGGGCCCAGCTCCAAAGGATCTACGGGACGGCGTGGGAATCCGAAAAGGCGCTCAACGCCTACCTGCACCAGCTGGAGGAAGCCGAGCGGCGTGACCATCGCAGGCTGGGAGCCGAGCTCGATCTCTACAGCTTCCCCGAGGAGATCGGGTCGGGCCTGGCCATCTTCCACCCGAAGGGGGGGACGATCCGCCGGCTCATGGAGGAGTACTCGCGACAGCGTCACGTCGAGGAGGGCTACGAATTCGTCAACTCCCCTCACATCACCAAGAGTGAGCTCTTCGAGATCTCGGGGCACCTCGATTGGTTTGCCGACGGTATGTACCCGCCGATGGAACTCGACGGGGGGACGCAGTACTACCTCAAGCCCATGAACTGTCCCTTCCACATCCTCGTGTACCGCAGTAGGCAGCGCTCGTATCGCGAGCTGCCGTTGCGGCTCTTCGAGTTCGGATCTGTCTACCGCTACGAGAAGTCCGGCGTGGTGCACGGGTTGATCCGCGTGCGTGGCATGACCCAGGACGATGCGCACATCTTCTGCACCAGGGAGGAGATGGGGACCGAGCTGGTCAGGACGCTGCACTTCGTCCTCAATCTCCTGCGCGATTTCGGGTTGAGTGACTTCTATCTCGAGCTCTCCACCAAGCCACCCGGCAAGGCCGTGGGCTCCGATCAGGACTGGGAGGAGGCGACCGAGACACTGCGTGCGACCGCCGCCGAAATCGGTCTCGACCTCGTCATGGACGAGGGCGGGGGCGCGTTCTACGGGCCGAAGATCTCCGTGCAGGCCCGCGATGCCATAGGGCGGACATGGCAGATGTCGACCGTTCAGCTCGACTTCCAGCTCCCGGAACGCTTCGAGCTCGAGTACGTCGGGGCCGACAACGGGCGCCATCGCCCGATCATGATCCACCGCGCCCTCTTCGGGTCGGTCGAGCGCTTCATGGCGGTGTTGATCGAGCACTATGCCGGCGCGTTGCCCACGTGGCTGTCGCCGGAGCAGGTGCGGGTGCTGCCCGTGAGCGAGGCCCATACGCCCTATGCGGAATCTGTGGCCGGGGCGTGCGCCGGTGCCGGGCTGCGGGTCAGCGTCGACGACGCGGCGGAGAACCTGGGCGCCCGTATCCGCAAGGCGAAGCTGACCAAGGTTCCCTACATCCTCGTCGTGGGTCCCGACGACGTGGCCGCGCAGACGGTCGGTGTAAATCCTCGCTCGTCGAGTGACAAGCCGCGCCGGGGGGTCGATCTGACGACCTTCGTGGACGACGTCGTGGCTGAGGTGGAGCGGCGCGGCTCACCCGAGGACGCGGCGGCCGAGGCCTCTGTCGGATGAAGACTGACTCGTGAGGCTGGACAACCTGTGGGCCGGCTGGCGCCATGAGTACATCGAAGAGGCCACACAACGCGAGCGGAGCGGTGGTACGGCGGACGAGACCTCGTGCGTCTTCTGCCGGCTCGCCGAGAGCGGTCCGCCGTCCATCGACAATCTCGTGGTGTGGCGAGGCGAGTGGTCGTTCGTCGTCCTGAACGCCTATCCCTACGCCAGCGGCCACGTGCTGGTGTTGCCGTTGCGTCATGTGGGTGCTCTGGCTGAACTGACCGATCCCGAGTCACACGAAGTGTGGTCGGCGACGCAGGACTCGGTTGCCGCGATCGAGCAGGCCTATGACCCCGACGGCCTCAATCTGGGCGCCAATCTGGGTCGGGCGGCCGGGGCCGGCATCCCGTCCCACGTCCACATGCACGTCTTGCCGCGGTGGTCGGGCGACACCAATTTCATGACCACGGTTGCCGGGACGCGGGTCATGTCCGAAACGCTGCAGGTGGCGTGGCACAAGCTGACCGAGGCGTGGCCGCGCCCCTCGCGCCCTTAGGCAGGTACCTTGGCGATCGACGCCACAAGATGCTCGGGCACCACGTCGTAGTGGTCGTAGGCCACGGTGAAAGAGCCTCGGCCACCGGTGAGCGCGCGTAGGTCCACCGCGTAGCGGGTCAGTTCGGAGGTCGGCGCGTAGGCGATCACGATCTGGTAGCCGTCCTCACCCTGCTCGGTGCCGACGATCCGCGCCCGGCGAGAGTGCAGGTCCCCGAGCACGTCACCCTGATTCTCAGCGGGAATCGTCACCTCGACCCGCGAGACGGGCTCGAGGAGTATCGGGCCCGCGTCGCCCATGGCTTGGCGGACGGCCGACGCCGCCGCCATCTTGAAGCTCACCTCGTTCGAATCGACGGGGTGTGCCTTGCCATCGTCGACGGTGACCGCGATGTCGACGATGGGATACCCGAAGACCCCCCCGCTCGACATGGTCTCGATCACACCCTTTTCGACGGCCGGGATGTACTGCCGCGGGATGGCCCCGCCGACCACTTCGTCGTGGAATGCGAATCCCTCTCCGCGCGGCAACGGTTCGAGTCGGAGGTGGCAGACGCCGAACTGGCCGTGCCCACCCGACTGCTTCTTGTGCTTTCCCTCGGCGTGGGCCGACGTCGTGATCGTTTCGCGGTAGGGGATGCGGAGCTCCTCGCGCTCGACGTGGACGTTGCATTTGCGTTCCAGGCGATCGAGGGTGACCCCGAGGTGGACCTCGCCACTGACGCCGAGAATGGTCTGGTGCGTCTCATCGTCCCGGGTGACCGTGAGCGCGGGGTCCTCGTCGCACAGTCGCTGGAGGGCGGACATCAACTTGTCGTCGTCGGCCCGGGTGGCCGGCCTGACCGCGACCTGCAGGGCGGGAGGAGGCAGTTGGGGCGGGGGGATGCTCACGGGTTGGCCCTTCGGCGCCAGGGTGTCGCCGGTGCGGGTGCCGTTCAAACGGGGAATGGCGACGAAATCGCCGGCGACGACGGAGGACGTGGCGTGGGTGGCATGTCCCGAGAGGGACTGCAGGGCGTGGAGGCGTTCCTCGCCCCGGGTGCGGGTGTTGACGAGCACGGTGTCCGGGGTGAGCGTCCCCGAGATCACCTTGCACAAGGAGACCTTGCCGGTGTGACTGTCGGTGAAGGTCTTGGTCACGGTGAGCAATACCTGCCCGTTGGCATCGCACGGGACCTCTGTCGTCGTGGTGCCTGCGAGCACGCTGACCGGCGGCGCGGCGCCAGGGGTCGGGCACAGCTCCTCGAGCAACCGGGCCAACCGGTCCACCCCGACACCGGTCAGCCCGGAACAGCACAGCACGGGGAACACCGCGCCGGCGGCGACGCCGCCGGCCAGGCTCTTCTCGAGCTCCTCGTAGTCGAGGGTCTCGCCTCCCAGGTAGCGCTCCATGAGCTCGTCGTCGCCCACCACGATGCCCTCGACCAGTTGCTCGTGCACGGCGTGCTCCTCGTCGACGAGCTCTTCGGGGATGGGGCCCTCGTGGCCGGTGGGGGGGATCGTGCCGTCGACAGGCCCCTGGGGCGCCGGTGTGTCGTAGTGGGTGGCGGTGTCCCCCAACAGGTCGATCACGCCGTGGAAGTCCGCCTCGGCGCCGATCGGCAACTCGACCGGTGCGACGCCGGCGCCGAACGAGGAGCGGATCTCGGCCAAGGTCCGGTCGAAGTCCGCCCGTTCGCGGTCCAACTTGTTGATGACGATGACCCGCGGCAGGCCCAGCTTCGCCGCCGCCCGCCACGCGTCCTCAGTTTGGGCCTGCACCCCGTCGGTGGCGCTGACGACGACGACGGCGAGGTCGGCGCGGGCCAGCGCGGTCAGCATCTCGGAGGCGAACTCGGCGTACCCGGGCGTGTCGAGCAGATTCACCTTTACGCCGTTGACGGTGAACGGTGCCAGCGCCGTCGAGATCGAGAGCTGGCGCGAGATCTCCTCGGGCTCGAAGTCACAGGTGGTCGTGCCTTTCTCCACCGAGCCGCGGCGGGCGATGGCGCCGGTCGCGGCGAGCAGCGCCTCGGCCAGTGTCGTCTTGCCGGCGCCGTGGTGGCCGACAAGGGCGACATTCCGGATTGCGGTCGGGTCGAGTGGCACCTGGTACCTCCGTCCGTGTTGCTGGGCGTCGCGAGGCCAGGCCGTCCGTGAGGTGCCTGCCTCGTGCGTTGAGTGTACGGCGGTGCGCTCCGCCATGCGCAGGAGAGTCCGCCCGGCGCCCTATGGCGGCGCTCCCGGTCGCGAGAAGCTGACGACGGCCGGGAACCCGCCCGCCAGGGTGAGCGTGCCGATCGCCCAATCGGGGTCCTTCGGTTCTTGTCATCTGCGGGCGGTGACGAGGTATGCGGCGGGGTGGCCGCAGGGGACTGGGGCATGCGGGCGGCGCCGAATCCGGGCACCGAACCGGGCAATTCGTCGGCGCACCTCTGTCGGCCTGGACTTTCGCAATCGAGGTTGGACCCTCCAGGAGAGCCCGGATGATAAACTTTTGTATCTGTTTCATGCGCACCGCCCCCCTCCGGGTGGTGCGGGACGAGGAGTTCTATGTTCGACGGTCGCTGGCGCGATGCAGTCGACCGGTCCACCGGGCCGGTCGGGGCTGCTCTCCACCGCCGAGGCATCACCGCTGACGTTCTCACCGCGACCGGTTTGATCTCGGCCACGGCCACCGCTGCCCTCGTGGCCTCGGGCCACCTGCACCTCGCGGTCATCCTGCTCATCGTGACCGGGTTGCACGACCTCCTCGACGGCCCGGTGGCCAAGGCGGCGGGTACGGCATCGGTGCGTGGTGCCTTCTTCGATTCGGTCACCGATCGTGTGGCGGATGCCCTTTTGATGGGCGGCGTCTCGTGGTACCTGATCGACCGCCACGAAGGCCACCTGGCCCTCCTGCCGTTCGCCGTGTTGGGCGTGACCGCACTCGTGTCCTACGAGCGCGCCAAGGCGGAGTCCCTGGGGCTCTCGGCCAAGGGGGGCCTGATGGAGCGAGCGGAGCGGATGATCCTGCTCGGCATCGGGTTCCTCGACAGCGCATTCGTGGTGCCTGTGCTCTGGACCATGCTGGTCCTGATCTCGATCACGGCCGTGGCCCGTTTCGTCAAGGTGTGGAACGAAGCCTCCGGCAAGGACGTGGCGGTCCGCCGCCGCGTGGTGGCCTGGCGCGAAGGCAAGGTCGAATCCCGCTGGCGCACCTGGCGCGAGGGTGCGGCGGTCCCCGGCGGTGTGGTCAATCAGCGTACGGGCGTCCCCGTCGGGCGCTGGCGAGCTCGCCGACAGGACGCGTTGAGCAGCCGTTCCGGCCGGACCCTGCGGGCGCGCCGGCGCGCCGCCCGCCCCCACGCGCATGCGAACGGAGGGAGCAGCGGTACCCGATTGCGGAGCCGCGCCAATGACGCTCCCGGTGGTGCACCGAGTCGTTCGCGACCTTCGCGCGGGCAGCGCTCCTGAGCTTGCGCCCGGCGTAGCTGAGGTCGGCAGTGGGGGAGTCAGGTGGCACGAAGCCGGGCCGGCGCGGGACGGCGAAGTACCTGACGTATCGGGGCCTGGCCGCCTCCATGGGCCACGTGCCCGAACCACTGGCCCGGGCCGTGGTCGGCGGCGTCACGCGCGTCATGTCCTGGAGCGGAGGCCGCACGTCGGCCATGAACGAACGGCACGTGCGCCGCGTCCTGGCCTTCGAATGCGACGAGGGCATCGTTCCCGATCGGGACCTGGTGCGCCGGTGGAGTCGCCGCAGTTTCGTGGAGTACGGGCACTACTGGATCGACGGTGCGCGCCTGCCGACCACCGGGGCGGCCGAGATCCGGGCGCGCTGGATCCTGGGACCCGGAAGTGAAGAGAACTTGAGGGCGGCCCGAGCCAGCGGGCGCGGCATGGTCATGGCGCTGCCGCACGTCGGCAGCTGGGAGTGGGGCGGCGCCTGGTTGGCGCTCGAGGGTATGCCGATGACAGTCGTGATGGAGCGGATTGAGCCCGCCCGCCTCTTCGCATGGTTCGTCGAGCAGCGGCGCCACATGGGCCTGACCGCAGTGCCCCTGGGCGAGGGCTCGAGCGCCGCCATTCTCAGAGCCTTGCGAGCCAAGGAACTGGTGGGTCTGGTCAGCGACCGCGACCTGGTGGGCAACGGGGTCGACGTCGACTTCTTCGGTGAGCGGACCACGCTGCCCTCGGGTGCGGCGACGCTGGCCTTGCGCACGGACGCGCTGCTCTTGCCCGTAACGGTCTACTCGGGGCCGGGAAATTGGCACACTGGGGTTGTGCACCGGCCCCTCGACACGACGCGCCGGGGCACTTTGCGGTCCGATGTGCACCGGCTGACCCAGGAGCTGGCGACCGTCTTCGAGGAGGCCATCCTCGAACATCCCGAACAGTGGCACCTCTACCAGCCCAACTGGCCGAGTGACGGCGGGCGCCATCGATGAAGATCGCCATGCTCTCGCCGTACTCCCTGTCGCGGCCCGGTGGCGTGCAGGGCCAGGTGCTGGGGTTGGCGCACGCGCTGCGCCAGCTGGGCCATCAGGTCACGGTGATCGGTCCGGAGGATCCCGAGGAACGTGATCGCACCGGCGGACAGGAGCGCGATCCCAACCCGGACACGTTCGTGATAGGTCGTCCCACCGGGTTGCGGTCCAACGGCTCGGTGGCTCCGGTCACCATCTCGCCTCTGGCCGCGATCAAGGCCGAGCGTTTCGTGCGTAGAGGCGGGTTCGACGTGCTCCACCTCCACGAGCCGCTGGCGCCCGTGGCGGCGTACGGGTTCATGGTGAGCCCCCCCGTCCCGATGGTCGGGACCTATCACCGCGCCGGCGTCAGCCGGTGGGTTCCGGTGCTCAAGCCGCTCGTGTACCTGGTCGGGTCGCGCCTCCAGGTGCGCGTGGCCGTCTCCGAGGCGGCCCGGGAGACGGCGCTGCGCTCGAGCAAGGGTGAGTACGAGGTGCTGTTCAACGGCGTGGACATGGACCGGTTTGCCCATGCCCGACCGGCGCACACGGATCCGCCCACCGTCTTGTTCCTCGGGCGTCACGAAACGCGCAAAGGGCTGGGGGTCCTGCTGGACGCGTTCGCCCTGCTCGAGCGCCCTGCGGTGTTGTGGGTGGCCGGAGACGGCCCACAGAGTGAGGTGCAGCGCCGCCGTCACCCCGAGTCCGACCGGGTCAAGTGGTTCGGGACGCTCGGCGAACGGGAGGTCGATGAGCGCCTGACGGGGGCCGATGTCCTGTGCGCCCCATCGCTGCGGGGCGAATCGTTCGGCATGGTCGTGCTGGAGGGAATGGCGGCGCGGTGCGCCGTGGTGGCCTCGGATCTCCAGGGGTACCGGTCGGCCGCAGGCGGGCATGCCACCCTGGTGCCGCCGGGCGACGTCACTGCCCTGTCCCGGGCCCTCGGCGTGGCGCTGGCCGACGCCGCCGAGGGGAGCGGGCAGTCCTCGATGGACGCCCTCAAGGCGGCGCAGGCCCACGCCCAGGGCTGGTCGATGGAGAGCCTGGCCGAGCGCTACATCGACGTCTACCAGCGGGCCATCGCGGCCTACGCGCGGGGCGAGCACTCCTGAGGCGACCCCTATACTCAGTGCGTGCTGACCGTGATCGGGCCGTCGGGCGGAACGGGCACGGTGCATGACGGAGGCACGCATCCCGAGCGGCAGGCCCGCATCGATGCGGTGATGGCGGGCATCGCGGACCTGGCGCCCGAGCTCGGGAGCGAGTTGGAGATCGTGCCGCCGGAGAGGGCCGACGCGGCGGCTCTCGAGCGGGTGCACGCGGCAGGCTACGTGCATCGATTGGAGGAGTTCTGCCTGTCCGGAGGGGGAAACCTCGACCTCGACACGTTCGCCCGCCCCGACTCGTGGGAGGCCGCCCTGCTCTCGGCCGGGGCGGGCCTGCAGGCGATCGACGCGTTGCGTGCGCGCGGCGAGGGCGTGGCGTTCGTGGCCACCCGGCCACCCGGTCATCATGCCTTGACCGATCGTTCCATGGGCTTCTGCTTGTTGAACAACGTGGCGGTCTCGGCGGCTGCGCTTGTCGCGGCGGGGGAACGGGTGCTCATCGTGGATTGGGATGTCCACCACGGCAACGGGACGCAGGCGATGTTCTGGAACGACCCGTCGGTGCTCTACGTCTCCACCCATCAGTCACCCTTCTATCCGGGCACGGGTCAGGCCGACGAGGTGGGCGGTACGGCGGGGCGAGGGCTGACGGTCAATGTGCCGCTGCCCGCCGGCGCCACCGGTGACGTGGTGCGCCGTGCGTTGGACGTCGTGGCCGCACCCGCCATCGACGCGTTCAGCCCGACATGGGTACTGATCTCGGCCGGGTTCGATGCGCATCGTGGAGACCCACTGGCCGATCTGTCCCTCTCCGGTGGCGATTTCGCCGCCTTGGCCCGGACCGTGTCCGCCTATGCACCTCGCCCCGGGCGCCTCGTGGTGGTTCTCGAGGGTGGGTACGACCTCCGCGCCCTGCGGACGTCCGTGGCGGCCACGCTGGGTGCGTTGACCGGAGCCTCGCCGCCCGACGGTGGGGAGCCACCGACGTCCGGAGGGCCCGGTGCCGAGCTGGTGGAGCTGGCCGCCGCCGCCCGTGAGCAGGCACTCGACGACTGACGGGCGCGGGCCGGCCCGCACCATCGCGCGCCGCGGCGCCGGCAGGCGGGGGTGTGGACATGGGGCCAGGTAGGCTGGGAAGTCCGATGGTCGATGAGCGCGCAAATCCTTCTCCGTCAAGTGCCGGCAATGGCTCTGGCGGCGGTGCGGCCGTCGGGAGCGGGTCTGGGGGCGGAGGTGGCAACCGGAACCGCAACCGCAACCGCAACCGCAACCGCGGCGGTCAGTCCAACGGGCCCGCCGGCGCCGGCGGTGGAGGAACGGGCGGCGTCGCTTCAGGTGGCGGCTCCGGCAGTGGTGGCGGTGCGTCGGGAGGTGCGGGAACGAGGAATGGCGGCAGGCAGGCCTCGCGGTCCGGTGGCGGTCAATCGAAATCGGGTGGAGGTCAACCGTCGCGCGGGGGCGGTGGACCATCCAACCGGAATCGGGGCGGAGCTCAGCCCGGGTCGTCGCGGCACACCGGTCGTGCCGTGGCGCTGGCTCCCGAGCCGCTGGCCCCGAGGATCATCGAGCCGGGACTCGGGGCCACCGAGGTCTTGCCGGGCGAAGCAGCGGCCAACCGCCGTCATGCCGCTGCGCTCTGCGCGCTGGCGTCTGCGCTCCCTGCGGTCGTCATCGGGGTCGTCGTCGGCCTGGTCACTTCGCTGCTGATCGGCGCCATTGCGCTGGTCGCCGTCGAGGTCGTCGTCGGCTACGCGCTGTGGCGTGTCGCACCAGGTGTGGCCCTGCGCCAGGTGGGGGCGGTGCAGCTCTCAGAGCGTGACAACCGCCGGCTCTTCAACGTGACCGAAGGGTTGTGTGCGACCTTCGGTCTGCGCATGCCCGATCTGTACGTTGTCCATGACAACGTGCCGAACGCCTGTGCCTTGGGGCGGGACGCCTCATCAGCGGCGCTCGTGGTCACGTCGGGGCTCCTCGAGACGATGGGACCGATCGAGCTCGAGGGCGTGATCGCCCACGAATTGGCCCATGTGAAGCGGGACGACAACGGGGTCTTCGTGATCGGTCTCACGTTGGCCCGCCTGGGGGGAGCCGGATTGTTGCGCCGGTGCGTCGGGGCGAACAGGGAGTATCGGGCCGACATGGTCGGAGCTTCCGCGGTGCGGTTCCCGCGGGGACTCCTCGACGCCCTACGGCTGATGGAGCAGGCCCCACCTCCGGCCGGCAATTCCGTCTTCGGCCCGGCTCGGTTCCCGGCCACCCGCGACGTCTGGATCGACCCTTCGGTGGACCGGCGGGACCAACCCGCTGCCATCGGGGATCTCGATGCCACGTCGGTGCGGGCCGCCGCGCTGAGCGAGTGGTGAGAAGGGGCGGCCCACCCTCGTAGACTGGGGCCATGAGTAGTTCTAAGGCCCCGAATCCCGAATTCACAGGCACGTTCACGGTGAAGCGTGGGCTGGCCGACATGCTGCGTGGCGGCGTGATCATGGATGTGGTCAACGCCGAGCAGGCCAAAGTGGCCGAGGACGCCGGGGCCGTGGCCGTCATGGCTCTCGAGCGGGTGCCGTCCGATATCAGGCGCGACGGCGGCGTCGCCCGCATGAGCGATCCCGAATTGATCGAAGGCATTCAAGCGGCCGTCACCATCCCGGTGATGGCCAAGGCCCGTATCGGCCATTTTGCCGAGGCGCAGGTGCTCGAGAGCCTGGGCGTCGATTTCATCGATGAGTCCGAAGTGCTCACGCCGGCCGACGAGGAGTACCACATCGACAAGTGGGGATTCGGTGTCCCCTTCGTGTGCGGGGCGACAGACCTGGGGGAGGCGCTCAGGCGTATCTCGGAAGGCGCCGCCATGATCCGCTCGAAGGGCGAGGCGGGGACCGGCAACATCGTTGAAGCCATGCGACACCTGCGCTCGATCTTGCGCTCGATCCGTTCGATCGCCGCCTGCCGGGACGGCGCCGAGCTGTACGGGTGGGCCAAGCACCTGTCCGCCCCGGTCGGACTGGTGCAGGAGATCGCCGAAACCGGTCGGCTCCCGGTGCCCCTGTTCTGCGCCGGCGGCATCGCCACGCCGTCGGATGCCGCCCTGGTCATGCAGCTCGGAGCCGAGGCCGTGTTCGTGGGCTCGGGCATCTTCAAGAGCTCCGACCCGGCCCGCATGGCGTCGGCCGTGGTCGAGGCCACGGCACACTTCACGGACGCCGGTCACATTGCCAAGGTCTCGCGTGGACTCGGTGAAGCCATGCGGGGCCTCGAGCTCTCCGCCACGACCGAACGGTTGGCTGATCGCGGGTGGTAACCGCTCCCGCTCACGGGGGTGCGACAGCAACAACGACGATCGGCGTGCTCAACCTGCAAGGTGACGTGCGGGAGCATGTGGCGGCGCTCGGCGACGTGGGCGTGCAGAGCCGGCTGATCAAGCGGCCGGACGACTTGGACGGGGCGGCAGGGTTGATCCTGCCCGGGGGCGAGTCCACCACGCTGTCCATGCTGTTGGCCTCGACCGGCCTGTTCGAGGCCGTGGCCGAACGTCTCGACGAGGGCTTTCCCGTGCTGGGCACGTGCGCCGGTCTCGTACTGCTCGCCCGTGAGGTGCTCGATGGACGTCCGGACCAGCGCTCGTTCGGCGCCCTGGACGCGGTGGTGCGGCGTAACGGGTTCGGTCGCCAGGTGGCGTCGTTCGAGACCGGGCTGGAATTCGGCGAGGGCCCCCTGTTGCCGGCGGTGTTCATCCGGGCCCCCTATGTGGTCAGCGTGGGGGAGGCGGTCGACGTGCTGGCGAGCGTCTTGCATCGGGGCATCGGGTCGGACGGCCCGGCCATGGAGTCGCCGGCCTTGCTCCGCCAGGCCAATGTCCTGGCCTCCTGCTTCCATCCCGAGCTGACCGCTGACCGGCGGGTGCACCGGCTCTTCGCGGAGATGTGTGCCGGCTGACGCAGCGGAGGGCGTGAGGCCACCGTGGTGGCCGACCACTACGCGGTCGAGGTCGACGAGCGCTTGTCCATGACGAGGCAGCTGCTGGTGGCGTGGGCGAGCAACGTTCCCGACTCGTCGCTGACCTCGACCGTGGCATAGGCCACGCGTCGGCCCGGCTTGGTCGTGCGTCCCGTGGCACGGATCAGTCCGCTGTCCTTGGTGATGGGGCGCAGGTACGTGACGTTGATGTCGATGGAGGTGTACGCCACCCCCGCGTCGAGGGTGCTCTGCACGGCACACCCCGCCGCGCTGTCGCACAGCGTGCAGACCAGCCCGCCGTGCACCACCCCGATGGGGTTGTAGGCGGACTCGTCGGGAGCGCATTCGAAGACGGCGAGGCCGTAGTCCACCCGCACCAGCGAGAACCCCATCAATCGAGCCATCGGGGCCGGGGGGAACCCGCCATCGCGGATGGCGGAGAGGAAGTCCAGGCCACTCAGCGAGGTGGCGAAGCTGGCCGTGACCATGGGGTCCTGCCAGGTGATCGTCTTGGAACGGGTGGGACCCCAGGCAGGGTGCGGTGTGACGTCCCCGGTCCCGGTCCTGCGTCGTCGTCGGTCATTGGCCTGGAATCTACGTGGTGTCGTGCCGACGGCGTACGCTGCTGCCCACCATGTTCTCGCCGAAGAGTTGGGCCGGTAGTGAGGCCACGCGCAGCGGGAGGTGGGCCAGGGCGACAAGGGTTGGGACGCGTGGAATTGTCACGTGCGTTGTGGCGCTGGCCACCTATGCCGGCACGGCGGGTGGCGCGAGCGCCCCGACCCGGGCCGAACTGGCCAAGGCCAAGAAAGCCCTGTTGGTCCTCTCGGACATGCCCAAGTCGTGGACCGCCTCGGCGTCGTCCGGCAACGAACCGACGCCGAACCCGGCACAGCTGGCGCGCTGCCTTGGCGTTCCGCTCAGCGTTATCAACGACAATCCACCGACGGTCTCCAGCCGAACGTTCAACAGCAAGCAGGATCTCCAGACGGTCGAAGATCAGATCCAGGTCTTTCCCACGGCGAAGGCGGCACAGGCTGACTTGGCGGTCGCGGCCAACCGCAAGGCCCCGAAATGTTTCACCACGGACTTCAACAGCCCGGCCTCGAGGAGCCAATTGGAGTCGTCGTTCGGATCCGATGCGGCCCTCGGAACCCTGGACGTGACGCGGACGCCGGTGTCCGACTACGGACCGCACACCGTCAACATCACGATCTATTTCCCCGTGACGACGAATGGCGTGGCCATCAACATCGAAATTGCGGAGGTGGGCTTCGTGAAGGGCAACGAGGAGCAGTTGCTGACCTTGACCAGCGTCCAGTCACCGTTTCCCGTCTCCCTCTCGCGGCACTTGACGGCGCTGGCCGATGAGCGATTCTGAGTGAGGCGGCCCGAAGGTGGGCTCGGCGCCGGGCGCGGTAGGTGTTAGCGCCGCCTTCGCAGCACCCACACGATCGCCGCGAGCAGGAGCACACCGCCTGCGACGATGCCGGCCAGGACGCCGGCTGAGATCCCCCCACCCCCCGACGTCGGTGGCGGGGCGGCGTGCGCCTTCGAGGCCGATCCCCCAGTGCTCTCGGGCTGCGTGGTCGTCGTGGTGGTCGGGACCGGCGGGGTCGTGGTGGCCGGGCTCGGCGTGGCGGCGTGGAAGGCAACGACGCGGGTGGACGAGGTCGCCAGCAGGAGCCCGTCGCCGGTGCTCGGTGTGGGGAAGTGATTGGCCGGTGTGCCGACCGCCCCTTGTTGGCGTACCGCGCCCGTCGAGGGATCGAGCCCGTAGAGCGTCCCGTTCTGCCCCATGGTCCACACCAAGCCGGCGGCCACGATCGGTGGACCACCGCCCACCCGGGCGCTCCACAGCAGGCGGAGGGACGGTGGAGTCGCCGTGACCCCGACGGCGATGGTGCCGCTCAGGCAGGGCAGGTACACGGTCGTGCCCACCACCGCGGCCCCGCCGTCGATGTCCCCGCTGCACCCTGAGGCGAGTTGGGTCTCCTGTCCGCCGATGCCTCCCAGGTCGGCGCCGTTGAGGAGGTACACGATGCGTGACTTTCCGGCCAGCACGACCTGGCCGTCGGGGAGCAGCACGGGCGGCATCGAGAAGTCCCGGTCGTTGGCGTTGTCCTGGGCCCAGTCCGTCGGCGCGAAATAGTGCAGGAGCGCGAGGGAGGAGGAGAGCTCGAGCGCCGAGTCGCTGTCGTCGTAGGGCCGGCCGGCCGACGTGACCGACCCGTTTCCGACACCGACCCAGATGTTGCCGTTGCGGTCGACGGCGGGGGCACCGCCGCCCATCCATATCGCTCCCTGGCTCTGCCCGCTTCCGGCGTCCACCGTGAAGAAGGTGGGCGTGGCACCACCCTCGTTCACGGCGACGACCCGGCCGCGATACGTCGAGCAGTCCCCGTAGCCGCCGCCCATGGCGAACACGACCCGACCGGCGTCGAGGGTGAGCCCTGTCCGCTGCAACAGCGCCGCGGGGCTGGAACCGGGTGGGTCGACGTCCCGTGTCATCTCGATCGCCCCCGTCGTCGTACTGAGACCGACCAGCGTGTGCGCAGGCCGACCCTGCACCTGTTCGTCGGCCACGACGAAGATCTCGCCTCTGGAGGGGTCGATGACCGGGGTACCCGTGATCCCCACGGTCGGGGTGATGTCGCCGCACGGGAGCGACGAGGAAGGGACGGGGTGCGCGATGTGCGTGGACCAGATCACGGCGCCGGTCGACGACGACAGCGCGTACACCGTGTCGTTCTCCGTCGCCACGAAGACGTCGGATCCGAGGACGAGGGGTTCTCCGAAGAGTTGCCCGTCCAGCACGGACGAGGTCCAGGCCGCCGAGGACGTGTCGACCGGTCCGACCGGTCCGGCAACGCCCGACCCGGTGGCGTCGCCGTGGTACACGGTCCACGAGCTCGCGGTGGCCACGGAGGCGGAGCTCGTCACCGCACCGGCCGTCACCCGTCCGGTCGCGAGGCCAAGCGATGATCCGGCGAGCAATCCGGCGCAGCACAGGACGCCCCATCGTGACGGACGAAGGCGCCTGCTCACGCCGTGTGGGACGTGCGACATCCTCCCGCGCCCATCGGCCCGAGGCTACCGGGTCGCGCCAGCGAGCTGATGCCGGGGCCGGGTCAGTACTGGGCGACGACCTCTCCATCGACGACGACTCGGCACTGCTGCTTTCGGGCACCGCCGAGGATGCGCCTCCTCGTCTTTTCGATGACGACGTCATGCACCTCGGCCTGCCCCACGGAGAACGCGAACTTCTTCGTGCGCGGGGAGCGCAACGAGAGCGCTTGGTTCTTCTCCACGACCTGCACGTCGTCAACGGTGATGCGCACGCGGCCGAAGACCTGTCCCCAGTGGAACGCCACCCGATGCTTCTCTTCTTTTCCCACATCCAAGGCGAAATCTATGTCGAGGCCCATGCCGTGATTCTGCCGTACGGGGCCCCCGAGCTCAGGGACCTTCCCGGGCATGGAACGCCCGCTCGATCTCCGCCACCACCGCATCGGGGTCCTCGAGGGGAAGCATGTGGCCGCGCCCCGGCAACGTGACGAGGTGGGCGCCCGGAATGGCGGCCACCAATTGGGCGGCGCGGGCCGGTGCCGTGAGCCGATCGCGTGAGCCGACCATGACCGTGGTGGGGACACCGATGGTGCCGATGCCCTCCAGCAGGTTCATCGTGCTCATCGCCAGCATGAAGCCGGCCCGCACGTGGGGCACGGTGTCGGCGAAGAGTGCCCCGGTGAGGTCGACGTGCGACCGCACGGGGTCGTCGCCGAACACGCCGCGCACAAACCGGTGGCCCGCGGCCGAGCGCAGGGCCAGCGACACCGCGGGCGACGAGATGAGCCCGGCGGCGGCACGTTCCGCGAACGGCGCGCCGGGGCTCATGTCGGCCGCGGCGGTGGCGACCAGGACGAGGGCGCGGACCCGTTCGACCAGGACCTCGGGCCGGTGGGTGGCCAGCGCCATGATGGTCATGCCCCCCATGGAGTGTCCGGCCAGCACGGCTCCGGTGACGTCGCGGGCACTCAGCACGCCGGCGAGGTCGTCGGCCAACATCTCGATGCTCAACGGCGCCGTGCCCCGGCTGCTGGCGCCATGGCCCCGTTGGTCATAGAGCACCACGCGATGACCGGACTCGACCAGGCGGCGGGCGACGGGGATCCAGATGGCGTGGCTGCACCCCCAGCAGTGGGGGAGAACCACCGTTGGGCCACTTCCCACGTCCCAGACGGCCAGCCTGCCCCCATCGCCCGTGGTGACGCTGAGCCGGGGTGGCGTCTCCAGCGATCCCCAGCCGAGCGTCCGGGAATCCTGATCCGGGGGCTGGTCGAGCGCCGTGCGGGACCCTTGCGCCGCGTCGCCGGCGCGCCGTGCAGAAACCCTCCGGTAGGCGGCGGCCCCGCCTACGAGGGCTGTGGCGGCGCCCAGGGCGAGGAGGCCGCGATGGCTGCGGGGAATGTGGAGCGACGCCACCGTGCCGCCTCAGCGCCTGCGACCGAGACGGGCCCCGAACACTTGCAGCGCGACGGGCAGGCACCGATGGGCGTACCAGCCCAGGATCGATTCGAACCCGACCGGGACCACGGCCCGGTCGGTGGTGAGGGCCCGGACGATGGCGAGGCCGACCTTTTCGGGAGGATGGGCCCGGGAGAAGCCCTTGACCAGCCTGGCGCGCGCTCTCGGATCCTCGAGCCCACCCGTGAAACGAGCCGACCCTGCGATGGCGGTGTTGACGAAGCCCGGGCAGATCGCGGTCACGACGACGCCCTCCGACGCCCAATCAGCGCGCAGGCACAGGGAGAGTTGCAGGACGGCGGCCTTGGTTGCGGCGTACGCAGATTCTCCCGCCGTCGGAACGAAGGCCAATCCCGACGACACGTTCACGACGTGACCCCGGCCGGCGGCGAGCATGGGAGAGGCAAAGGCCGAACAGCAGTTGACGACGCCATCGAGATTGATCGAGCGAATGAAGGTCCACTCGTCCGCGGTCATGCGGGAAAACGGGCCTGTCATGCCGACGCCTGCGTTGTTCACCAAGATGCTCAGCGCGCCGTGCTCGTCGGTGACCCTCGCCGCGACTGCGTCGACCTCGGCGCGGTCGGCCACGTCGAGTCGGTGGGACTGATGGGCGGCGTCGCCGTGCGGGCTCGCACGCGCGGCACATTCGGCGGCGGTCATCTCGGCTGCCGCTCCATCGATGTCGGTGCACACGACCGTGGCACCACGGGCCGCGAGTGCGTGCGCCGTGGCTCGGCCGATGCCGCTTCCCGCTCCCGTCACGAGCGCCGTCGACCCCTCGAGGTTCGATTGGGGTCGCCTCACGATGTCAGACGTGGCGTCATGAGAGGGCCGGTCATGAGGGGGCCGGTCATGAGGGGGCCGGTCATGAGATAGTCACCCGCGCCGAACAGGCGCGTCCGGCGGACGAAGCGGAAGGTGTAGTCGGGCCACAATGTCGTGTTGCGGCCGGCGTCATCGAGGTACCAACTCGAGCACCCGCCCGAGTTCCACACCGTGGGTGCCGCCTTGCGCTGTACTTCCTCGTTCCAGCGCGCCTGCACGTCGGGGCGCACCTCGATCACGCTCGCCCCACGGGCCTGCAGCGCCCGGAGCGCACCGACGATGTGCGCCACCTGAGCCTCGATCATCACGACGAGCGAGGTGTGGCCGATGCCGGTGTTCGGCCCGGCCAGCATGAAGTAGTTGGGGAAGCCGGCGATGGTGGTGCCGCAGTAGGCCTGCATGCCCGTGGTGGCCCAATGCTCCGTGAGCGTGCGGCCATCGATGCCGCGGACCTTCTCGCCCATCGGGTTGTTGGCGACGCGGAATCCCGTGCCGTAGATGATCGTGTCCGCCCGGTGCACGACGCCGTCGGCGGTGACCAGGCCGTCCGGCTGCACCTCGATGATCTTCTCGGTCTCCAGGCTGACGTTGGGGCGTTGCAGCGCCGGGTAGTAGTCGTTCGACTGCAGCAAGCGCTTGCAGCCCGCCGTATAGGTCGGCGTGAGCTTGGCCCTCAACTCGGGATCGGCCACCTGCCGGGCCATGAATTTCTTCGCCAATCCCTCCAATTTCCGCAACTTCACGCTGTTGTGGATCAGCAGCGAGCCCAGGAGCGCTTCGCGGAACCAGTAGTTGCGGGCCCGGGAGACGCGCTGTGTCCAGGGCAGCCGGCCGTAGGCCGCGCGCTCCACCGCCCTCGTGCGCCGGTTGGGATGGGGGAGCACCCACGGCGGCGTGCGCTGGAAGAGGATCACCCGCCCTGCCGACTTCTGCACGATCGGGAGGAACTGAATGGTGGACGCCCCGGTGCCGATGATCGCCACCCTGCGGCCGGTCAGGTCGTGGGCGTGCTTCCACTGCGCCGAGTGGAAGGTGGTTCCGGCGAAGGTCGCGAGGCCCGGGAGATCGGGTATGTGCGGTTCGGACAGTGCGCCACCACCACTGATCAAGAAGTCGGCCGTCAACGAGCCGCGTGTCGTCGTGATGTCCCACACCCTGCGGGTGGCATCCCACGACGCCGCCTCGAGCGTCGTGTCGAAGGCGACCTTGTCCGTGACGCCATAGCGCCGCGCCGTGGTCTGGAGGTAGTGCTCGATCTCGGGCTGGCTCGAGAAGGTCTCGCTCCAATTCGGGTTCGGTGCAAACGAGAAGGAGTAGAGGTTCGAAGGCACGTCGCATCGGCACCCCGGGTATGAGTTGTCGTACCACGTCCCACCGACGTCGGATCGCCGTTCCAAGAGGATCAGCTCGTCGCCGTAGCCCTGGTCGGCGAGTGCAATGGCGGCGCCCAGCCCCGAGAAGCCCGCACCGACGATGGCGATGCGGACGTGGGAGGGGAGTGGGCGTGGGGTGGAGGGGTGAGGTGCGCGTTCGGGGCCCTTGCGCCGCGCGGAGCCCGATGTCGCCATGGCTGGACATAGTAAGGGGAAAGTCGCCGCCGCCCGCCCCTGGTGGGGGCGGTGCGGCTCGAGCCCCGAGTTCATCGGACACTCCCAGCCTCGACGGTGTGGACCTCCAGATACAATGAACCTCCGAGCTCTCAGCCATTACCCAGTCTTCGCTCCAAGGGAGGAAAATGTCGGGTCACTCCAAGTGGGCGACAACGAAATATCGCAAGGGTGCACAGGACAAGGCCCGCGCCAAAATCTTCGCCAAGTGCATTCGTCAGGTCGAGGTGGCCGCACGTGAAGGTGGCGGCGACATGGATGCGAACGCCACCTTGCGGACCGCCTACCAGAAGGCCCGGAGCTCGTCGGTTCCGCTCGACACCATTGAGAAGGCGATCAAGCGGGGTACGGGCGAGCTCGAGGGCGTGCGCTACGAGGCCATCAACTATGAGGGCTACGGCCCGGCGGGCGTTGCCATCATGGTCGAGACACTGAGTGACAACCGCAATCGCACGGGTTCGGAGATCCGCAACCTGTTCAACAAGAACGGCGGCAACATGGCTGAGCCTGGGGCCGTGAGTTGGCAGTTCGAGCGCAAGGGGATCGTGAGCGTCTCGCGCCACCAGGACGAGGACAAGGTGATGGAGATCGCCATGGAGGGCGGTGCGGAGAACCTTTCGGACAACGGCGAGTTCTGGATCGTCACCTGCGCCCCGGCCGACCTCGAGGCCGTTCGGCAGGCGCTGGACGATGCCGGGATCACCCCCGAGTCGGTAGACCTTTCGCTCGAGCCGACCACGTTGGTACCCGTCCCCGACGAGGGTGACGCCAAGCGGGTCCTCCGACTGCTCGACGCGATCGACGATCACGACGATGTGCAGGCCGTCCATGCCAACGCCGACATCGCCGATACCGTGCTGGCGGCCTTCGAAGGCTGAGAGGCACGGGTCGGCGCCCCCGGCCCGGGTGGCGGCGGCACGGAGTGATCCACCCGATGAGGGGGAGCCCCGACTACGCTACGAACGCATGTTCGTATTGGGGATAGACCCGGGGCTGTCCCGCTGTGGGTATGGCCTGGTCGCCCGGGGTGAGGCTGACAGCGCGCTGACCGCACGCGCCGCCGGGGTGATCGAGACCGATCCGGCGGCCGAGCTACCCGACCGGCTCCTGATCCTCCACACCGAGCTGCGGGCGCTGGTGCGTGAATACTCGCCGGACGTGGTGGCCGTCGAACGGGTCTTCTTCCAGGTCAACGTCAAGACGGCCATGTCGGTCGGCCAGGCCAGCGGGTTGGCGCTCCTGGTTGCCGCCGAGGCCGGCTGCGAAGTGGCGCAGTACACGTCGAACGAGGTCAAACAGGCGCTCGTGGGTTACGGCGCCGCCACCAAGGAGCAGGTGCAGCGCATGGTGGCGAATGTGCTGAAGTTGGTGGCGCCGCCCAGCCCGGCGGACGCCGCCGATGCCCTCGCCCTGGCCGTATGCCATCTGACCACCGTCCCGTTGCGGCGCGCCATGGGTGCCGCGCTCGCCCGTCAGGCGAGATCGTCATGAAGGAGGATCTGCAGTGATCGGACTCTTGCGGGGAAAGGTTGTGCTCCGTTCCGCCGAGGGGGAGGTGATCGTCGACGTCTCCGGCGTCGGGTATCGGGTCGCCGTGACCCCGGCCACGGCGGTCGCCCTCATGGTGGGCGGGACGTCGAACGACGCGACGCTGTTCATCCACACGCACGTGCGTGAGGACGCCATCGTCCTCTACGGCTTCGTCCACGACGACGAGCGACGGTGTTTCGAGGTACTGCTCGGCTCCCACGGGGTGGGACCGTCATTGGCCCTGGCCATCATGGCGGTGCTCTCGCCCGCGTCGCTGTCCACGGCGGTGCTCGAGGACGACCTGGACACGCTCTGCACGGTCCCCGGGGTCGGCCGCAAGACGGCGGCGCGGCTGGTGATCGAGCTCAAGAGCCGGCTCGACCTCCCCGACCTCTCGCTCGAGGTCCCGGGCTCATCGGGCGGGACGACGACACGCACCTCGCGCTCCGAGGCGCGGGCCGCCCTGGCCGAGCTCGGCTATGCGCCCGAAGAGATCCGGGGTGCGCTCGACGGGTTGCACGACGATGTCGGGGTGGAAGAGATGCTGCGCTTGGCGTTGCGCGAGTTGGCCAGCCGGTGATCCATGCGGCGCAGCAGGCACACCCGTCGCGTGAGGCGTTCGGCCCGTGAGCCCGAAGGCACGGCGCGAGGTATTGGCGACGGCTGACGAAGGCGGCGGACCTGGCGCGAGCGGCGCCGGTGATCCTGGGGCCCGGTTGGTGGCCCCGGTGGTGGTCGACGGAGGCGAGGAGGTCGAAGAGGCCGGCCTTCGCCCGCGCTCGCTCACGGAATTCGTGGGCCAGGCCCAATTGGTGGAGCACCTGGGCATCGTCATTCAAGCCGCACGCCAGCGCCAGCAGCCGGTCGACCACATCCTCTTCGCCGGACCGCCCGGCCTGGGCAAGACGTCACTGGCCGGCATCGTGGCCACCGAGATGGGAGCCGGGCTCCGTATCACCTCGGGCCCCGTGCTGACCCGGGCCGGCGACCTCGCCGCCCTCCTGACCGACCTGCAGGACGGCGACGTCCTCTTCATCGACGAGATCCATCGGCTGCACCGCTCCGTCGAGGAGATGCTCTACTCGGCCATGGAGGACGCCAAACTGGACATCCTGATCGGCAAGGGCCCGACGGCGCGCTCCATCCGCCTCGACCTACCTCGCTTCACGCTCGTCGGCGCCACCACGCGCACCGGCCTGGTCTCGGGGCCCCTGCGCGATCGGTTCGGATTCGTCGGCCGTCTCGACCTCTACGCGGCGTCGGATCTTCGGGCCATCGTGGAGCGCTCGGCCCGCATCCTGCACGTCGAGATCGACGAAGAAGGGGCAACGCGGATAGCGGAGCGCTCGCGTGGTACGCCGCGTGTGGCCAACCGCCTCCTCCGCCGGGTCCGCGACTTCGCCGAAGTGCGCGGGAACGGCTCCGTCACTGGCACGACGGCGGCGGAAGGCCTCGATCTCTTCGGTGTGGACGAGCTCGGTCTGGACAAGGTGGACCGGGCCATTCTCGAAACGCTGTGCGGTCGTTTCGGCGGCCAGCCGATCGGGTTGACCACCCTGGCGCAATGCGTCGGTGAAGAGACCGACACCATCGAGGACGCCTACGAGCCGTATCTCCTGCAGTGCGGTCTGATCCTGCGGACGGCGCGTGGCCGGGTGCCCACGCCCCGGGCCTGGGCCCACCTCGGTCAGCTACCGCCCGCGGGATCGGACCCTCCCGAAGCGGCGACCCTGTTCGAGCCCTGATCGACGCGCCCCGGGCGCGGTCGCTTCAACCATGGGGTGACAACTGATGGGCCACGCCGGGCTTTACGTGGCGGCTCAGATCACCGACGAGGTCCGTGTATTCACGGCGGATCGTCAACCTCCACCCTTCTGGCGTGGCCTCGAAGACGTCTTCGTATCTTCCCGCGATGATCAGCTGGAGGGGGAAGTCGTCGAGGGCCTGGAGCACGGCGTAGGAGCAGCGGGACGAGGCCGTCTGCCGATCGTCGGCAAACGCAATGTCGATGTTGCTGACGAGGTGCTTGGTGTGAGGAAGACCGTCGTCGTAGAGGATGACCGCGTTCTCGTAGGTCTCGCGGACCTCCCCCGCCGTGCGTGTGGTCAGCTGGTCAAGCGGTATGAGGGGGGCGTTGCGGCCAGATGCGGCGCCGAAGCGCACCCCGGCCAGCAGGCGGGCGACGCCGGCCAGATCGCCGCGGTCGATCAGTTCGGGGTACGAGAGAATGATGCGCCGGAGTTGTTCGGTCGCCAGAGCCCGATCGAACGTGTCAGGTCGGTCACCGCCCATGAAAGCGCTCCGGTGCAAAGACATGGAAACTCATATCCCCCTTCAGGTCCATCCACTCCCGTCGCGTGCGCAACGTCCAGCCGTCGTCCCGGCGCTCGAGCGAATCCTGGTAGCCACCGGTGCAGATGAATTGCAGGGGAAGCTCCGGTCTCGCCTGCACCACCACGTACGCCGATGTGGCAACGGCGGCGTTGCCGTCGGCCGAGAACTCGATGTCGATGTTCGTGATGAGGTGTTTGGCGTGTGAAAGCCCGTCGCCGTAGTAGATGACGGCCCCCTTGTAACTGGCCGCTGCCTCCTCGGCCGTGCGCACCGTCAACTCCTCTTCGGGGACCTCGGGCGGGCCGAAGCGGACGCCGTCCATGAACCGACCGACACCCGGGAGATCACCCGTGTCGCTGGCCTCGGGGTACGCCAGGACGACGTGGCGGATCTCCTCGGTGGCGAGTGCCCGGTCAAAGGTCAACGCGTACCGTCCCCCCTTCGGCGCTCAGGCCATGGTCAGCGTGGTCTGTACCGCGTGGCGCAGCGGGAGGAAGACCCGAAAGGTGGTGGACCAGCCCGGAGTGTCGACAATGTCGACGGATCCTTCATGGGCCTCGGCCACCGACTTGGCGATGGCCAGACCGAGGCCCGTGCCGGGGACGCCCATCTCCATGGCTGCCGCGAGCCGGTAGAAGCGCTCGAAGAGCTGCGGGCGATCAGCTTCGGGGATGCCGGGCCCCTCGTCTTGCACGAGGATCCGGGCGAAGTCATCGATCATGTCGACCACCACGCGCACCCGGCCGCCCTGGGGCGAGAATTTGAGGGCATTGGACAGCAGGTTCCCGAGTAGTTGGTGCAGTCGGGTGGCATCGCCGAACACCGGCACGGGGGGTCCCGGCGCGAGGGCCAGGGTGACGCCCGCGGTGGTCGCCGCCGTCTGCGCGCCATGCACGGACTCTTCCGCCAGCTGATGCAGGTCCAGCTCGGTGAAGGCGACCCGCAAGCCGTGGCCCCCGCCGGGGTCCGCCAGGAGGTCTTCGGCCACCCGTTGGAGCTGCGCCGAGTTGCGATCGATCGTGCGCAGCATGCGCATCTGATCCTCGCTCAGTTCGGGCACGCCGTCGAGGAGGAGCTCGATGAAACCTCGGATGGAGGTGATGGGCGTGCGCAGTTCGTGGGACACCGTCGCAACGATGTCGTCCTTCATCTTGGTCAGCTCGCGGAGGCGATTGTTCTGCTCGATGAGTGATTGCGTCACTTCCTTCTGCACCGAGTAGAGGCGCTCGCGCTCGGCCGCCAACTCCTCGCGTTCGGTGACGTCGATGGCGACGACGACGTAACCGCCGCTGGCCGACGTGTCCGCCCCGTCGGTGCCTCCCTGGGGGGGGAGTGTGCGGACGCGCACGACGCAACGGCGCTGCTGACCGTTCTTGCGTCGGGCCGTCCACGGGACCTCGGCCACCGTCTCGGGGTAGACCGGGTCGAGTGCCTTGCGCATGGCGTCGATCGTTTGGCGACGTTCGCTGATCTGGGCCGGGTCGATGAAGTCGGCGATGGAGCGGATGCCGACCACTTCGGACGCGTTGTAGCCGAGCATCAGCTCGGCTCCGGCAGAGAAGAACGTCACGGTTCCGGCCGGATCGACGCCCATGATGGCGCTCCCCGTGGCCGCCCGCAGCAGGGTCTCCAGGCGTTCGCGGGCATTGTGCGCGTCGTTCGCATTCCGTTTGGCCAGGTGGGACTGTTGGGCCAGATCGCTGACGTAGATGCGGTCGCGATGGACCATGGCCGAGATGGTGGAGGCGACCAGAGTGGTCACGACGACCAGTACGACCACCTGGCGCCAGGCCGAAAGCGGGTAGTTGGGCGCGCCGACGGCGAGGATCGGCACCGTAAGGGCCAGATACATGCAGAACAGCCCGAACAGGAGATGCAGGCGCCGGCCGTAGAGGGACATCCAGACGATCGGCAGCAGGTACACGACCAGGAGCTCCGAATCGCCGACGCCCTGGGCGTCGCGGATGACGGCGATGACGGCCATGTAGCCGATCGGAATGGTCAGCCAGGCCCAGCTCGGCAGCCGTTCCCACGGAACCACGAAGGCGGTGGTGAGAAGGAGGAAGAACAGGAGAAAGGCGATCAGGATCTCGATGCGTGCCCCATGGGGGAACGGGATGATCCCGATGAGGACGGTGCCCAGCGCCACTAGGGCGAAGAGTGGGAGCCGCACCCGGGTGGGGCCCGAGAAGCCCGGGATCTTGGACCCGTTCGATTCGACCTGCCCGCCTCGCGCCCCAACGACCGCCCTCTCGCCGGTGGCAGGATGCGAGGACGTGCTCATGACCGAACTGCGTTCACCTTGCCCGCGCGCGATAGCGGTATCCGAACCCTCGCACCGTCTCGATGGGCCCATCGTCCTGATCACCCCAACCGAGTTTGCGCCGGAGGCGCAGGACGGCGTATTTCACGCGTGAGGGTGCCAGCCCACTCGGATCGTCCCAGGCCAATTCGATGAGCTGATCCGAGGAGAGCACCTGCCCCTGGTGGCGGACCAAGGTGGCCAACAGCCGATATTCGGTGGGGGTCAAGACGACGGGGACTCCCTCCACCGTGACCTGCGATTCGGAGAAGTCCACCCGGATGGACCCGTCCTCAAAGGAGACGATGGGTTCGTTCCGCTGGACCTGGCGTCGGCTGATGGCCTGGATGCGGGCCAGCAGCTCGACCCGGCTGAAGGGCTTGGTCAGGTAGTCGTCGGCCCCGGCGTTGAGGCCGCGCACCTTGTCCCGTTCGGTGGAGAGTGCCGTCAACATCAAGACGGGCACGTCGCTCATGTCCCGGATCCGCTCGAGGACCTGCCACCCGTCGAGGTCCGGCATGCCCACATCGAGAATGACCAGGTTGGGCTGTTTTTGGTGGAAGAGACGGACCCCGTCGCGGCCCAACATGGCCTCGGTCACCGTGAATCCCTCGCGTTCGAGCATCGTCCGTAGGAGCTGCCGGATGTCTGCCTCGTCCTCGATGACGAGGACCGAAATGTTCCCATTGCGCATGCAACACTGCACTGTACTGGGAACACGGACATTTTTGTGGTTTCTGGGCGCGACGGTGCCCGGGCCCGGCGAGCAACGGTGAGCAACGGTGCGCCGGCGAGCCACCATCGGTTCCCACTCGGATGACTCCGACCGATGGTGACCCCCGTTTGCCCGGCGCACTGTCGCTGCCATTTTCCTCCCGATGTACCCCCCGAAGGGGGTAACCGAACCCGGAATAACCCGGGTTTTCGGCCTGGTCACCCCCCTCCGGGCGACCAGCATCGGGCGGTCATGGCCCGTGTAGGTGCAGGTCCCATGCTGGAGGAGACATGGTGCAGGCTCGGCGAAATCGGGTTGCCGTTCGGTTGCCCGAGCGGAAAATGCGCCGGGAGTGACCCCCCGAGACGTCATTTCCGGCCCGGCCACCTCCTGGCCGCCCGCGCCCGGGCGGCCACGCCGGGGACCACCGGTCGACGACCGGCACGAAAAGCCAAGATGCAGGCGATAGGGTGTCGCTTCGCATGCCCCCTTGCCTGAAGGACCCCACATGACGCAATTTGCCCTCCTCGACCTGTTTGCCGCGACGGCCAAGAAATCGACGAATCCCGCCCCTCTCATCATCCTCGTGGTGGTCGCCCTCGCCGGGTACTTCCTCTTCCTCAAGCCCCAACAGCGCAAGGCCAAGGCGGCCCGGGCCAACCAGGGCTCGGGCTACATGGTCGGTGACGAGGTGCAGACGATCGGCGGAGTGGTCGGGACCATCCTCGAGATCCACGGGGATCGCTATACCCTCCTCACCGGGAGCACGGGCAGTGACGGGAACCTCGACGGGGCCCAGCCGACGCGGATCGTGTTCGTGCGCCAGGCCATCGCGCGCAAGCTGGAACCGGTGGTCGCCGTGGATCCCGACGCCGGCTTCGACGGCGATGCCCACGACCACGGGCACGAGTCCGTCGAGATCGAGGACCACGACGGGGAGGCTGAAGAGGCGTGAGTCCGGCATCGTCTCGAGCCCAGACGCGGCAGAGGCGGAACCTTCTCCTCAGCGTGTTGGCTGTCGTGGTCATCGCACTGGGGTCATTTGCCGCCGTCTTCGCGGCCAAGTGGACCCCGAAGCTCGGCCTGGACCTGGCCGGTGGGGTGTCCGTCATCTACAAGGCGCAGGAGAAGCAGGTCTCCAAGGCCAACCTCGATGAGGCGGTCAACATCCTCGACCTCCGCGTCAACAACCTCGGCGTGTCGGGCGCCCAGGTGAGCACGTCGGGCACCAACGAGATCGCAGTGTCGATCCCCGGCGTGAAGAACGCGCAGCAGGTCCTCCAAGAGATCGGGCAGACCGCCCAGCTGTACTTCCGCCCGGTGGAGTGCACCGCCTTCCCGCTCTCGCTGGCGCCGGCCACGAAGGCCACCAAGACCGCCAAGGCCAAGCCGGCTCAAAAGGCCATCTCCGGGCTGGCGACCCTCCCGGCCTGCGGCGCCACCTACGCCACCAACGCGGCGAACCTTGCCGTAACGCCCAACAGCTCCGTGCAGGGTTACGCGTCCAACAACCCCTCGCCCGACCCGACGTTCGCCGCGTACCAGAGCACTCCGCCCAACGCGCCCAACTACGAGCACCGCACCGTCCTCCTCCCCGCTCTGCCGGCGGCCGGCAGCACCTCCACGGCGGGCTCGCTCCGCTACGTGCTCGGGCCCGAGCAGATGACCGGGACCTCCATCGGCTCGGCGTTCGCCCAGCAGAACCAGACCGGCCAATGGGAGGTCAACTACTCCCTCAAGGGCAGCGCGGGCTCCAAGTTGTGGGACACGGTGGCCCAACAGAACTTCCACCTTCTCCTGGGCATCGAGCTCGACGGCGTCGTACAGTCGGCCCCGCTCATTCAGCCGACCCAGGCGAGCTTCACCTCCTTCGGCGGCCAGGGCACCATCAGCGGCGGCAACATGACCCAGTCCGACGCCCAGGTGCTGGCTCAGGCCATGGAGTTCGGATCCCTCCCCGTGCGCCTGAGCAAGCTGACGTCGCAGACGGTGTCGCCGACGCTCGGCCACTCCGCCCTGATCGCCGGCCTGGGTGCCGGCATCGTGGGCCTGGGGCTGGTGCTGCTCTATGTGCTGTTCTATTACCGCGCGCTGGGCGCCGTCGTGATCTCGGGGTTGGCGCTCACGGCGGCGACGCTGTGGGCCATCATCTCGGCGCTGGGGCATACGTCGTTCAGCCCGAGCTTCGACCTGGCGGGCATCACCGGTCTGATCGTCTCCATCGGCATCACGGTCGACTCGTACATTGTCTATTTCGAGCGGTTGAAGGACGAGACCCGGTCCGGCCGCTCCATCCGGACCTCGGTCGACCGCGGCTTCAAGAGCGCCTGGCGCACGGTGTGGGCGGCCGACTTCGTCTCCCTCCTGGCTGCCATCGTGCTCTACATCGTGGCAGTCGGCAACGTGAAGGGCTTCGCGTTCTTCCTGGGCTTGTCCACCATCATGGACATGGCGGTCACCTGGTTCTACACCCGCCCGCTCGTGATCCTCCTCGGGCGTAGCGATCGGCTCACCGAGGGGAACCGCCGCTTCGGCATCGCCCGCGGCCTGGCCGTGATGCAGACCGGGTCCGACAGCGTGAGCGGGCCGGGTCCCGTGGGGGGCGGCCTCATCACGCCGGGCGGGGCATCGGCATCATGAGCGATGACCCCGAGGTCGGCATGGACGCCGGCGACGAATTCGAGGAGACCGATGACCACGGCGGGTTGCCGTCCGTCGACGATGCCGCTCGCTCGCTGATCCGGCCCCGGCCGGCCCGGGGGGCCCGTTCCCGACGGGTCGGCGGGGAGTCGGGCGACCCCAAGGCGCATGGGCCGCTCCAGCGCCTCTACCGCGGCGAGACCCGTTTCGACTTCGTCGGCCGCCGGCGCGTGTGGTTCTCGCTCTCCACCGCCATCATCGTGGCCGGGGTCATCTCCATCATCCTGCGCGGCGGGTTGAATCTCGGCATCGAGTTCAAGGGCGGCGACGAGTGGACGGTGAAGGCCCCGAACGTGACGCAGACGCAGGCCATGAACGCCGTGCGGGCGGCCGGCCTGACGGCGCCCATCGTCCAGTTGCTGGGCCAGGGGGCCAATCAGCAGCTCGTGGTGCAGGCCGACCTCAACAAGCTCTCGCCGCACCAGCAGCAGGTCGAATCGAACAAGGTCGAGAACGCCCTGGCCGCGCTGACCCACACCTCGAAGGCAAAGATCGGCACCACCCAGGTCGGCCCGACGTGGGGCTCGTCCATCACGAACAAGGCCATCGAAGCCCTCATCATCTTCTTCATCGTCGTGGGTATCTACATCAGCATCCGCTTCGAGCCCAAAATGGCCCTGTCCGCCTTCATCGCCATGTTGCACGACGTCGTGGTGGCGGTCGGCATCTATTCGCTGTTCAACTTCCAGGTCACCCCCGACACCGTGGTCGCCATTCTGACCATTCTCGGCTACTCCCTGTACGACACCGTCGTGGTGTTCGACCGCGTGCGCGACAACACGAAGAACATCGGCTCGCACGGCACCATCAGTTACGGGCAGCTGATCAACCTCTCCATGAACCAGACGCTGGCGCGCTCGATCAATACCTCGGCCGTGGCCATCATCCCGGTGCTGGCTGTGCTGTTGATCGGCGCCGAGCTGCTGGGCGCGTCCACGTTGCAGCAATACGGACTGGCGCTGTTCGTCGGGCTCCTGAGTGGGGCCTACTCCTCGATCTTCATCGCCTCGCCCATCCTCTTCATGCTGAAACAGAGCGAGCCTCGCTGGCTGGCCATCGAGAAGCGCCTCTCTTCGAGGGGCGATCGGACGGGTGCGCTGTCACCGGCCGCCGCGGCGGCCCTCGCCACCCAGATGAGCATCGCGGCGGGCGGGCAACCGCACAGCGGCGGCCCCGCCAAGCGCAGTGGTCCGATACGGCCCGGGTCGGGCACCGGCACGGCAGTGTTGGATCGCCCGACACAAAACGGCGGTGGCACGCGCCAGCCGCCCCGACCCCGCAAGGGAAAGAAGAAGCGCAAGCGCTGACCGGACGGCCTGCCGGGCCCCGAACGTGCCGGGGACGGATGCCCGAACAGGTAGCGTAGAGGGATGGTGACCCTGGCTCGGGTGACTCCCGTCACAGATGATGGGGAGCGCGCGTTCGAGGACATGGTCGCCCCTCTTCTGGCGGAGTTCTCCAGTCACCGGCCCGACGACGACACATCGGCCATCGTGGCGGCCGCCCGCGTCGCGCTCTCCGCACACGACGGCCAGTTCCGGCGTACCGGGGAGCCGTACATCACGCACCCGATCGCGGTGGCGACCATCGTGGCCGAGCTCGGACTCGACGCGCAGACCGTCGCGGCCGCCCTCCTGCACGACGCGGTGGAGGACACCGGCCTCACCCTCGAATCGATCACGGAGGCATTCGGGCCCGGCGTGGCCAAGGTGGTGGACGGGGTCACCAAGCTCGACCGGCTCCAGTTCGACTCGAAAGAGGCGCAGCAGGCCGCCACCATCCGCAAGATGCTCGTGGCCATGGCCGACGACTGGCGGGTGCTGCTGATCAAGCTGGCGGA
>PMLV01000231.1 GCA_003160635.1 Acidimicrobiaceae bacterium
CAAACCCCACCAGAACGAACATGGCAAGAGCGGTTGTCGCCACGACCGCCATGATGAGACAACGGCGCACGATTGCGCCGCTTCCCGTAAGACCTAGCGCCGTCATGTGGATCGTGCCGTTGAAAAGGTGCGTTGTGTCGTATCAAAACAACAACGAAAAGCGGGCGTGCACGCCAAATAGCAGGCACCAAGCATGAACAACTCCTTCGAGAGCCCCGAAGTAAACAACCGCCTCTGGCGGACGTTCGAGGAACGTTCGCAACGTACTCTAGTAATAGATCAATTGCAATATCTTTCTCATATTCCTGAGGAGCCTTTACCGAGATGACTGATTGGACCTTCCTCTCCAACCATGGCCGAGCATTGCTCTGCATCGCCCGTGACCCCGAAATACGTCTGCGAGACATTGCAGCGGACCTCGGCATCACGGAACGGCGGGCCTACGACATCGTCACCGATCGCCACGCCTCAGGCATCAGATGGGCATCCGGCCTCACCATCCCTCTTGCCTGATTTCCGAATAGGTCATTTGCCCACGACGGCGGCATCGAGCGGGGTCGAGAACCGATACTCAGGTCTTGTGACCGATCGTGCCTGGGCCACGAAGAGAACCGCACCGCCACCATCCCCGGTCAAAAGGGCTGGCGTGGGTAGTTTTCTGGCGATACCCGAGTGCCGGGGAAATGCTGCAAAGGGGGCTGAAATGCTAAGGCAGGGGTTGTGAATATCGGGGGAGCGACATTTGTCGGCGTGTTCGCAGGAGTAGGCGTGGTCGCACTGTTCCTGTTGTTCTTCGTAATCATCGTCGTGGCCAACAGGGCTGAACCCGACCCACGGGGCCTGCGTTCATTGAGCGTCTACCTGTTCTCCATGACGTTCGTAATGCTGGAGATCGCCTTCGTCGGGTCGATCCTGATCATCACGTCGTTGTTCTCATTCATAGGGCCACATGGTTCGCCGCTTACCAACTCCGTCGCCCGCTCTGTGGTCATCGGAGCAATACTGTTCGTGATCGCTGGCGTCACCATGTTCATCCATCTGAGTAAGGGTATAGATACTGCTCAGGGAGACGGGCGTGTGGACGGACCGAATGTACGCATACAGCGCACCTATGTGTCTGTAGTCACATTCGTTTACCTCCTGACCGTGGTCATTACTTTGGCCGTGTCGATTTATTTCATCTTCGAACTCATAGCACCAGGGGTCTTTGGGGGTGGCGGGCATGGCCGCAGTGCGATCGTCCAGAACCTGTTGGACACGCTTTACGTAATGGTGGCGTCCGGGATCATTCTGATGGCTCACTCCCAGTTAGGTGGCCCTTCGATCTTCCCCTTCGGGAGATTAGGCACAACACCTGAAGAACCGGAGACTTTTGTGGTCGTCGTGGAGGAGGAGTTTCGGTAACGGAAGGATTCCATCGATAGCTGTCAACTGAGTCTTCGGTGTCGTTGTTCAACGCCGCCGCCGAATGGTCATCAATCACCGCCATGCAGGGAGGCCCTCCGTCGGGCCGACGGCTCCTAATGCGGTCGCCAAATTCCCGCCGTCTGGGGGTTGGTCCGTTGCCGGCTCCTGCCACCCTTGCACCCGCCGAGAACCGAGCAAGGCGCAGCCGTTCGCTTAATTGCTAACGTTTGTCCAGCGTCAGACGGAACCGCTAGACGCATTAGATCCATAGCCTCCGAAGAAGAGAAACCATGAGCAAAGTGTTGGTCGCAACCACGGGAACCGAGTTCGATGCGCAGGCCATTGACGAGGCGCTGAGGCTACTGGGCTCTGGACACGACTATCTGATTCTCACCGTGCTCCAGGGAGAAATCCCGGCGATTGTAGGGGGCGGGGCGGGGTTCGGCTCCGAAGCGCCCCTACGCCCCGAAGCATGGATCGAACAGGAGAAGCAGGATCACGTCCTCGCCGAACGGCGCATACGGGAGACGCTAAGCGAGCTGGGTTCCGACGTAGAGATCAGAGTNNGAGAGTGGGGACCCCGGAGAACGAATCTGTGCCGTTGCCGTCGAAGAAGGCGTCGACCTGGTGGTAGTCGGCTCACATGACGTGGGAACCCTTCGGCGAGTCCTGGGCGGCTCTGTCTCCAATGACGTGGCGCATCACGCCCCTTGCCCCGTTCTTCTAATCCGGCACCGCAATGTGTAACCCCTATGAGTACGACCTCGCCCTTGGGAACTGCTTACCTCACAAACCGAGTGCGAAAGTGCCCGGCCTTGGCCTACGGTGCTGATCGAGCGATTGGGGATCAAATGGCCAAGCCGTACCACACCGTGCTCTATGAACTTTATGGGGAGCATCATCGCAACGTGTACCACGACAAGAAGAAATGTCCTGCCGGTAAGCGCATCAAGCCAAAACACCGCCGTAAGGGCGCCGATCATCGAGAACGTTGCAAGCAATGCATAGATCGTGACAAGTCCTAAGCCGGACGTTTGCGTCAGACCGTTCATGTAGTGATGCTCATGGATCGTGTCCGCTTCGTGCTCATCGGACGTGGCGGGCGACAAGGGTCACTCACGTCGAGCAGATCCACATGAGAAGTCTTGCCGATCAGATTCGCTACTGCGAGACTGCCCCAGTACAGGGAGGGCGACAATCATCCTCACCTTGAACAATGATCGGATCTCATGGCCTGGTCGTCCGAAGAACTGGAAGCGGAAGTGTCATCGCCCGACCGGGGGCTCAAGGTTGTTGAGGTGCTCCGCTCGTATTTCAGTCAGGGTCGGCGGCTCTTGGAGCCCGCCAGGTTGATTGACGCATCGGTCGACGTTGACTCGGACGGGTGCCCCGTTCTGGTCGCCGTGTATGGCCACCCCTACTATCAAGGACGCATCGGGCTAAGGCATCGCCTAGACCAATATCCGATGTCAATGCCCGAAGGGAACTCACCGGCGGAAGCGATGGCTCAAGATATCGCCGTCTTCGAGATTTCCGAACCGTTGGGCAGCTATTACGACCACGTCAAACGCACCACCCTTTACTTGATGGTCCTTCAGCTCAACTCAATTCGGCCACGCAAATCGAGGCCCGTACAAGGCGTGCGACTATTTTTCGACGTTTGGCAACTGATCAGGAACACATCGTCACTTTCGGCTGAACTTGGCTTCCTGTCCACAGCATCGTCCAGGCAACCGTAAAGGCAGGGGACTTGCCCTCCTTCGGAATCTTGACGACACTAGAGATTGGTAGATCTATTGCTAAAGAAATGGTGTCTATCTCGGTCGTCGGGTTATTTTTATTTCCAAACGTTGAGGTTATGAGTTCGTTCTTACCGATCCGCTTCATCGGATCGAAGTGGCCGTATGTTTCGTACACTGGCCCACCGAGTTTCCCCATGATGCCAAAATCAGCAGTTCCCCAACACAAGGACGCCGTTGATGATGCGAATCCCTCTCCCTGTATATACTCACCTTGAGAATTTCGAAGAAGTGTGAAAGAAGCATCCGGGGAACAGCTGCCGGTGGTTCGAAACCCGTTGGCATCCTTCGCCGCCAAATTGTCGATTTCCCAAACAACCTTCCCACCACTCAAAGCCAGTGTGATTCCCTCTCCAAAGGGTGAGTAGCCCTTCGGTATAACGGCTCGGTCGAAGATCAATGACACTTCGGTGCCTCCCGCCGCTGTGCACGTCTCCTTCACAAAGGCGTAGTTGTTCCGGTACTCTATAACTCCGCCGTCCATGGCCATTGCCTTGATCATCTCCCTATAAAAGGCGATTGCCTTGGCGTTTCCCGTTGCCCCGGATGTGGCAGCCTGGGCGCTTGGGCTCCCCATAAGTATCAGACCAGTAATCAGTACGACCAGACTTGCAAGACCTAGTAGTGGCCGCAGTGTCCTCGTCACCTTCAGTATCCCCTCTTCAAGAGTTCAAGATAGGCCAATCGACTTTCGAGCCGCTTCTGCTCGTCGTCTCCTCTCGGCCGGATCAAGGACGCCATCGGGATCCACTTCCCGCTCAAATCGTTGGAACATGGCCGCACGAGCATTGGCGGTAGTTTCCCTCGTGTCGTGCTTGGCAATTGTGGATGCTGTTCTCGCATGTAGTCATACAGGTCAGGAATCTCCGTGAGATCGATTGTGCTCCCACTATCCGGCGAGGGTGCGACGACCCCCCATTATTCCGATGTGTTCGGTACAAGATTGAGTTACGCAAATCACCTCAGCGGCAACGCAACCTCAACGCTCGCCCAACTCCGAAATTGACTATCGAGGTGAGGAACCGGCAGGGTCGGTCCTGACCGAACTAGGGAACAAAATCGCCGCCTAATCGTGGGACGGGCGCTTTCGTCGTGTTGAGGGGATCCTTGTACGCCCATCCGGGTGTCCCTCCTCTTGAGTATGACCGGGACCGAAGCCTCGGGCCGCCCACTTTGGGTGCTACCTACACTTGGTTGATGCCCACGC
>PMLV01000134.1 GCA_003160635.1 Acidimicrobiaceae bacterium
ATAAAGGGACCACGCGCCTTCGTGGCACTGACCGTCGTTGAAGCTCAAGATCAGCCCGCCCCGCTGGGCGTCGTTCATGGGCTCATTATGCCGGGGTATCGGTACCCCGGTTGTGCCGTTATCTCCAGTCGAACGGCAAGACAGCTGTGACCAGGTGGACTGCGTAAGCGACATGTAGTCGTCACCATGCTCTCGGCGGCAATCTCCATAACAATCCCAAGTTGATATCACCCCCTTGGCCAAATATTGGTTCGTGCGGGCCCTCGGCGATGACCGCTGCCGAAGTAGATTCGTGCGCTGGTGACACCGTCGTCGGAGTTCCGCACTGACCTCTACAAGGGCACGGCCCCGTACTACGACCGCTACCGTCCGCCGTATCCGGCCGCACTGTTCGACGATCTCTGCGAGAGGGCCGCGGTGGCGGGACCCGGAAATATGCTGGACCTGGCATGCGGTACGGGGCAGGTCGCACTCCCTCTGGCCAAGCGCTTCTTAGAGGTGTGGGCGGTTGACCAGGAACCGGAATCTGTCGCTTACGGGAGGAACAAGGCGGAGAGGCTCGGCGTCCAAACATCACCTGGGTAGCCGGATCAGCCGAGACGGTCACGCTGGACGGGGCCTTCGATCTGATAACCATCGGTAACGCCTTCCAACGCCTGAACCGCTCAGCTGTGGCGAAGCGGCTGCTCTCCTGGCTGAAGCCGGGTGGCAGCCTTGCCCTGATCTGGGGTGATAGCCCATGGCGGGGCGATAGGCCGTGGCAAGCGGCAGTAGAGGAAGTGTTCCTCGAATGGGTGGCCAAAACCGGGGCGACTGATCGAGTACCCGCCGGGTGGGAGGCCGCAATGGTTAACGATCCCCACGAGCAGGTGTTGCGCCGGAGTGGCTTCTACTACCTAGGGAAGTTCGTGTGGGTAGTGGAGCAGACATGGGACGTGGAGACGCTCACCGGCTTCTTATACTCGACATCGTTTCTCAATCGAGACGTTTTGGGCGACCGATCCGTCGAGTTCGAGAAGGAGTTCGCTGAACGTCTGCTCCCGTACGCAACTGATGGCAAGTTCTACGAGTCTGCCAGCTATGCCTACGAGCTGGCACGGCGCCCCAGGTCCCTAGGTGCGAAGAACAAATCTCGGTAATCCCTGGCCTTCGATAGTGGCTGGCCGGAATTGCTGCCTCCCGCGAGCAGAGCCCCCTCATCGCCCCGCCCTCTCCGCATCCGAGCGCTGATCACCGCAGGCCTCGTCGAGGAGGCAGCCGCCCATGAGGCCGTTGAGGCCCTGACCGTCGCCGGCCTCATCATCGCTGCGGCCGACGAAGCGGCTGCGGAGTCTCTCGCCGCCGCCACCGCCAGAGCAGCATCGATCACCATGGCTGAGGAGCGGGTCCTCCGCTACCTGCCCACACAGATGAACTTCGCGGTGATCGCCGACAAGCTGGGGATCTCCCGGTCCGCGGCGAAGGATCGAGCTGAACGCACCTACAAGAAACTCGGGGTTCACAACCGCGCCGAAGCGGTCAGCCGGGCTCGTGAGCTCGGGCTCATCGGCTGACCCTCGATCCGATTCCGCTGGTGGAGGTGATGGCCCCGCTCTCTTGCTGAAATTCAGGGTATAGCCGTAAAGGTCAGATCCAATTTATGAACGTGTCAGCTCAGGCGGACGATTGGTGGGAATAGGGCCGTTCGGCTCTGTCGGGCCTCGGCTGCCGGGGTCACGCTGGAAACTGTGTTCGCAAGCGATTCAGGCGCGACACGGAGTTCAATCACCAAGAAGGAGGAGCACCATGGCTGGAAAGGCTGATCAGATGAAGGGCAAGGCCAAAGAGGCTGTCGGAGACCTGACCGGAAACAAGAATCTCAAGTCAGAGGGTAAGGCCGATCGTCGCGCCGGCGAGGCCAAGGAGAAGGTCGGCCACGCAAAGGACAAGGTCGAAGAGGTGATGGAGAAGGTAGGGCACAAGGTCGAAGAGGTCATCGACAAATCCAAGGATTCTTTACATCGGAAGTAGATCCGTCCGCACTTTCCGATGTGACGGACCGTCGGCCCCAATTGTTGACATAAGAACGAACATACGGCATTGGAGGCTCCATGATCATTCTCGGCATACTCCTGCTCATCATCGGGTTTCTCACGGGAATCCCCATTGTTTGGTCGATCGGAGTGATCGTCCTCGTGATTGGACTGGTTCTCTGGCTCCTCGGGGCAATGGGCCACGCCGTAGCTGGCCGGCGGCACTACTTCTAACCTGCGATGTAGGCCGCTGGCCGGTCGGCACCGGAAGGACGAAGAGAGGGCAGCGTGACTCTACTGTGCGGCGCCTGGACCACCCTGCAATCAACAATCCGTGAGCGGCCGTATACGGCGCCCTGCTTCAAGTGCATGAACGGAGCAGCGCGGTCACTCTGCCAATTGTCGGGCCAGTGCTCGGACCTGCTTCTATTGGCATTTGGAAGTTCTGGTGTGCAAGGAACGTGGAATCGTTTTCCGCGGGCAAGAGAGGGTGTCATGCGCCCACCCGTCATACGCAAGACGACGAGGCGCGCATGGTCAACCGGACCTTCTCCACGAAGATCCACCCATAATCCCATTGGCCCTGTGTCCGAACGCGGGTCCTTGAACGGTGGCGTAACGATGGACACTGGCGACGCCGTCGAGTCACTTACTGGTTGTCTGGTGAAACGCCTCATGAGACACTGCCGACGTGTCGGAGTTGGCGACTCTCAGCTCGAAGGTTTCAGGAGTTCGATGCTGCCGCCGTTGCCTACGACCGCTATCGACCCCGCGATCCCGTTGAACTGTTCAAGAACATCATCAAACTGGGCGGACTGAAACCCGGGGCAACAGCGATTGAAATCGGGGCAGGAACCGGCATCGCCACGGGCTCTCTGATCAGCCATGGTCTGAGGGTGGTCACGATCGAGCCCTCACTGGCCATGTTATCCATCGCTCGCCAAAGTTCGGTCTTGATGCTCGCTTTGTAAACGGTCGGTTTGAAGACTGGCCCCCACGGAGAGCACTGATTTCCTACCGCGGACAACTTTCGTCGAGCACAGCGTCCGTCTCAACCGCTCACCGTCTCATGGGCCGATGGTGAAATGCGAGGACTTCCTCGCCTCAAGCGGATATGTGACAACGAGATATCCTTGTCGGGCGTAAGATCATCATGGATGTGCGTCGGTTCTCACTTGTCGCTTCAGTCTTGATTCTCCTGTTCTGCTGACAGGGTGCACGACGTCTCGGATCCCCACGTCGGCCCCGCACGGATCGAGTTCAAGTACCGCCGCGACACCGTTCTCCAACGCCTCGACGCAACCGCGCTCCCCGTCGGCCCTCAACCTCTTCGACCCACTCTCGTTCACCGCCGTAAGCCTGCAGACATGGTGGCTCCTCGGGTCGATCCCGTGCGACAAATCGCAGCGGTGTCCTGAAATTGTGCGAACAACGGACGGAGGGACCCATTTTGAGCGTGTCGCTGCGCCGAACTCTGGATTGGTCGTGAACGGACCGATGGTCTCCGGGCTCCGGTTCGCTGACGCTTCTCACGGCTGGGCTTTCGGACCCGGCCTCTGGTCGACCGATAACGGAGGATTGACCTGGACAAGGCAACAAGTCACCGGCACCGTGGTCGACGTTGAGGCAGCCGAAGGCCAGGCATATGCTCTGGTCTGTACCACACGTTCCACTTCATGCCTGGACATGGCGTTGCTCCGTTCGGCGGTGTCGGGCGGTAGCTGGAGCGTGGTGAGTCTCCCGGCGCCTCTCTTTGCTGGCACCGAACTCGCAGTGCAAGGTGGCGCCGTGTACATCATGAACGGTGTCGGTGGCCAACAGGGCGGTCAAGCCTCCAGCCTCTTGGTCTCGACCGACGGTGACCGCAACTTTGTCGTCGAGCAGTCCGGTTGCGTTGCCGGGCTCGGTGGGCACGTCCAACCCGCGATCACCGGTGGCGGAGTTCTGTGGGAATCGTGCCCGACCGGCATGATGACCCAACCCAGGCAATCGAACGACGACGGCAAGACGTGGCACGTGCTCGTAACGAATAGTGAGTTCTCGAACGGCCTTTCGTTCGCGGCCGTTTCGGCACAAACCGCTCTTGCGTGGCCCTACCCTCCCTCAGGTGGCTTGGGGCTTACCACCGACGGAGGAGAGACTTTCCGCACGGTCTTTCAAGGACCGTCCGGGTCAACCTTATTCTGGGCCGGCTATAGCGACCCCTCGCGCGCGTATCTCCTCGTTGCAACGAATACGAGCCCGTACAATGGTCAGCTTTGGGAGTCGAACGATGGAGGCGTCACGTGGAGCCAGGTCAATTTCAACCTGCGCCAGACATCACCTTCTAAATGAGTCAATCTCATTGACGAGCGGCGATCGACACGAACGTACAGGGCCAACTGCGCCGGTGACGGTTACCGTAACCCGTTCCACTTACGAACATTCCGGTGCCCTCAGGTTGATGCAACACCGCTGAGCCCATTCTCGACATAGCGTCCACGACTCAAGACGGAAGATTGCCAAGATCATTGACGACCGAGACGGGACCGAGGGTCGCTGTCGAAAGTACTGTCCCAAGGCGAACTCGGAATGTCCGAGAGAACCCTTGGCTAGCGTTTTGAGACGTTGCCAGGACCTGCTCCTCAAGCAAGATTCCCGTAATTGGGTCAAGCACGAACACCTGTCCACTGCTTGGATCCTCGATTGCGGTGCCGGTTCGCCCGAAGGCATCTGTACGGTGTCCAATCACGATCACGCCCGGCAGCTGAGCGAGGACTCGGTATAGCGCGGCACCAAGCTTTGCTTGCCCGTCCGGATAAAAGAGCAAGTCGGCCGCGATGAAGAACTGGTCGGCAACGCTGCACACGTCTCCGGGTGGGACCTTGCTATCCCTGTCGCCACTTTGCACGGGACAGCGCGTTGCGCTGGCGGACACATCACCCTTGGCGTTCACCCGCCCGGCGGCAATGAGGGACTCGAGCTTGGACGGGTCGGTTGGGAGAGACGTCGGGAGAGAAGTCAATCCTCCGGAATTCGGCGGGATATGTGCGTCGAAGGCAGAGTTGCAGTTGAACAGGCTTGGCGAACCAGCGGCCCGCCATGCGGCTCTGTCCTGCGATGTCAGGAAGTGGCCGCCGGGGTCGGACGTGATGCGTTCTTCGCCCGAGTTATCTACAGCTACCCACATCTGAGTCGTATGCGCGTCGAGATAGGTGACGGACGTGATGTGTCCGCCGGTCCCATACACGGGGAATGTGCACGGGTTCTGGGTCACCCGCCGTACGTAGTAGTACTGCCCGACGCGCAGAGCCGGCAGGGCCGGTTGGGTGGCAATTTCACGGGCCGCCTTGGTCAACACCGAGGCAGCGGCGGAGTCCGTACCAGTGGGCGAACCGGGCCACAGGCCGAATGTGATGCCGCCGACTGCTCCGGCAATGATCAGTGCTGTTGCCGCTAGCACCGCCAATCGATGCCGTCGAATGGACTTCGATCTGCCTCCCTGTCGATGGCTTCGATCTGCCGTGGCCGAATTTCGATCGATCGCCACGATCCGAGCGAACAGTTCGCTCGCCTCGGCGGAAACGTGGGCGGAGTCCACCTCGTGGTCATCGGGCCGGGCATCTCGAAGCGCCGCGAGCAGGGGGTCCTCAAGGCGGTAGTCAGTCATCGCAGACCTCCGTTTCAACGTTCTGTTCTGCGCGTCGTTGGGCTTTTTGTTCGGTGCGCATCGATGCGTGCGATCGAGGGTCCAGACCGAGCTCCAATGCGAGGCGATTCCGGGCACGATGGAGGCGGGTCCGCGCCGCGACCTGGCTGCATCCGAGAACTTGGGCGGCCTCGCTAGGGCTTAGCCCATCCCAGGCCACGAGGCGCAGGATCTCTTGATCGTCCTCGTTGAGTTCGCCCAGCGATTTGCGGAGCGCTACCGCGTCAAGAGTGGGGGAAATATCGGGTCCCGCCTGCACCTCCGATGTCGGCAACTTGAGGACCAGCAGGTTCTGTCGGGTTTCGGAGCGGAGCTGATTGCGCCATATGTTGCGGGCCACCCCGTAAAGCCACGGCAACGGATTGTCCGCAGGGACTTCCTCAAGGCGCCGCCACGCGATCTCCAACGTGCCTGCGACGAGGTCGTCCGCACCGGACTCATTGAGGCCCCGATGTCGGGCAAACCGGATCAAGGCCGGGTATGCAGTTCGGAAAAGGGCGCGAAATCTGACCTCAGCGTCCATGACTCAATGCCCGTCGCGAGATCTATTCATTCACCTATTCCTGTCGCGAGGCTATTGAGCGTTACAGGACCCAGGCGTTTCAGAAATTTCTCAGTCTGTCAACCGGGTGTCGGTAGACAAAAGGAGAGCCCCCTGAGTCCCTCGCCGTGGGCTTGGGGTAGCGCTATCCGCTGGCTGGAACCGAGCTTGAAACCAATCGTCTAGCGAAACGGCCACGGCACGCGCCTTTGTGGTCGCACCATCGGGAACCTGACCCACTGGGTTCCTCGCTACATCGGCATCCACCTAGTGGCGGGAGAGGCAAGCCAGCGCAGGACCTGACGGCGGGTTGTCGGACCGTGCGGCGTCCATGCAGACGGGAGCGCCCCCGTGTGCCGAAGGTCGGCCGATTCGTCGATCCCGGCACTTAGAGGATCGGTTGTCATGGCACAACGGGTAGCGGTCGGGTCAATACCGAAGAGCTGCGCTGCGTTGAGGCCGAAGATGCCCGCCTTCACCTCACTGGTCAGCGCAGGGTAGTGGTACAGGTCCTGGTATTCGGGAGTGATCTGAAAGGCGCGCATGGCCATTATCTGCGCCTGTGGGCTGCCGTACCAAATGGCGTCGGTCCCCCACATCACCCGTTGCTGGCCCACTCGGGTGAGCAGCTTCCCCAGTGCATGCGCGGCCTGGTCGGGTTGCGTCAGCAGCTGGCGCCACATGGTGGCCAGATCCACCCACACGTTGTCGTTCGGTGCGACCTCGTGGCGGTCCAGGGCGGCCAGCAAGGTATCGATGCCGACGGTGGCTGCCGGGTTGTAGGGGCCCTCGACCTGAGAGGGATCCCAGGCGGCATGATAGACGACGAAGTCCATGTCGGGGAACTGCCGGGAGATGGCGACGATGTCGTCGGGGTGGTTGAAGCTGGGATCGAAGTTCACTAGTGGTAGGCCCTTGTGGGAGATGAACACCTTGACGCCCAGATCGTGGGCATGTTGGACGGTGGGAAGTCCGATAGCCGGGTCCTCTAAGGAGAAGCCCAGGCCAGAGGGGCTCCAGGCCGTATAGACCTTAAAGGCGGAGGGCGGTCCCGACTGAGCGGCGCTCGACATCTCGTCCAGCGTGGCACCAAGGGGGCCGACGTTGGGAGCGATGACGTTCTCTACCAGGAGGCGGCCGGCACCGCCATGAACCAGCCCTTCGGTGATCTGTTGGGTCTTTAGAGCCTCGGGGAAGGGGATGGCCGCGTTCAACGGCCCCGAGTTGGGTAGGTCGGTCAGCATCGCTACCGTTGTGTCACTGGCCAAGAAGAGATCGTGCAGGTAGGTGGCGCGATCGACACAGTCGAGTTGCGATCTGTCCGTACAGCCAGCCGGCAGCATGCTCAACGCAAGGTCGACGATTTCCGGTGCATTTTGTGTCCAAGGACCGTTCGGGATGACGTGATGGGNNGGCAGCATGCTCAACGCAAGGTCGATTATTTCGGGTGCATTTTGCACCCATGGAGCGTTCGGGATTACGTGATGGGTGTGGACGTCGAATATGAACTCGCCTACGCCGCCGAGCGCCTCCTGACACGCTGCAGTGTCCTCAGGCGGTGGTGCGTTGAACGTCCCACCGCGGCCATGCCGTCCAACCGAGGACGATGTGCGCGTCGTCGCCGTTGTGGCGCATCCCGCAAGTTCGAACGCGGCAAGGGCGGCGGCTACAGCACCGGCGCCTTGTAGGAAGCGTCGGCGATTAACGCCCAATCCGCGCACCGAGGTATGGATGGTTGATCGAATGACGGCATTGATAGCCCGGTCACGTGCGGATTGGGGGCCGGGAATAAACTCACCATTTGAGATCGGTCCTGCACACAGCGGCAGGGGTGCTGGTGCCTCCGCTTGATCTCGCTGGTGACGGGAGAACTGATCCATTGTTGCCTCCGAGACAAGGCTACGCTTCCGGACCCTCTCCAGAAGAATGGGTGCGGCCTATACGAGAGTCCTGTTTGTATGACCGACCGTCCGGAAAACCCGATCCACGGCCATCAGGTCCGGTCCGCAGATCGACTGTGGACATTGAGCTCGTAAGTGTCCTATACCTCCGATCACTGGGGTCAGCAGCAGTGTGTATATTGCGGTATCTGGCCGGCGATTGCGGTGATCAGACCAGTTTGGCTGTCGATCTCTCTTACAGCGTTATTGAAGAAGTCTGCAACGTAGACATTGCCGTGGTGGTCAACCGCCACGCCGAGGGGCAAGCCAAAAGTGGCCTTGGTTGCCGGACTCCCATCGCCAGCGGTGGGATGGGCTGATGGAAGCGTCTCGACTCCGGTTCCGGCGACCAGAGCCACACGGCCACTGCTCGGGACGATCTCAAGCAGCCTGCGACCATAGGCCTCTGTCGCGTAAAGATTGCCATTGGGGCCAATAGCCAAGCCCACCGGGTCATGATCGCCTCCCGTTCCTGCCAGAGCCGGATCTTGGCGAGCTGAAAAGACCGTAGAGATCAATCCCGTGGTGCCTGACACTTCGCGAATCACCCCGCATGCAGTCGCAATGAAGATGTCGGCTGACTTGTCCACCGCAATGCCGACGGGAGCACACAGCTCAGCCTGCGTGGCTTTCTTCCCATCTCCCGATGACCCGAGGCGACCGTTCCCAGCGACCCTGGTGATGATTCCGGTGGCATGTGAAACCTTTCGAATCTCGTTGTTGCCTCCGTCGGCGATGTAGAGGTCCTGGTGGGGTCCGATGGCCAAATACTCATCGAGCCCAACCGAGCCGCTTCCGGCACTCTTCAGATCAAGGCTGGCCAGTGTTGCTGGCCCTCCATTCCCCCCATTTCCGATGTGGCCATCTCCGGCGACGGTAGAAATGATCCCGGTCTTTGTGGACACCATGCGTATGCGGTCGTTCATTGTGTCGACGAAATAGACATCGCCGTTAGGGGCGACGGCTACCCCACTCGGTCCAGCCAATCGAGCTTTGAGTCCGGGGCCTCGGTCGCCAGAGAACCCGGATGTCTCGATCCCGGCAATCAGTTGGAGTTCGTGGGTTCCCCGATCGATGCGATAGACCCGATTTGCATCGGTGAAGTACACGACTCCTTTGCCGGCCACCGCCACGCCGATTGGGCCGGTGAGGGGATAGGAGATTGCCGGACCGAGCGACGGAAATATGACCTGCTTCCCGCTCAACGGTTTGGAATTCGAGCGTGACTGATGCGACTGTGAGGGCACGCCACCAACGATCCAAACAAGGACCGTCGTCGTCAAGATGAGAGCGGCAACCGCAATACCCCCGCGTCGCCACCAGCGGCGACGCTGAAAGCGACGGGCCTCTCTTATCAAGGCGTCAGCAGCTCGTTGATCGGGCAGCTTGGGGGGTGCGGTAATCGTCATCGGAGGCCCTCAATGATCTGGATCAATTCATCGCGCTGATAGCCATGTCGGCGAGCGAATTGCATCAGATCACGTGCCCGAGCGATAACGACGCTACGTGCCTGCGCGTGTCCGGAGACCGTAATGCCATGTCCTCGCCGAAACTCCACGAGCCCTTCATCGCGAAGTTGTCGGAGAGAGCGAAGGACCGTGTTGGCATTGACGCCCAGTACTTTCGCCAAATCACGGGCGGGAGGAAGTCTCTCTCCGGGGGCAGCCTCACCCTCGGCGATGGCACGTCGGATCTCAGCGGCAACTTGTTCGTGCAGCAACGTCGGATCACCGGGATCAACCCTGATTCCCTTCATTATGCTAATCATATTAGTACCATTAGCCTCGCTGTTGCACCCGTTTG
>PMLV01000341.1 GCA_003160635.1 Acidimicrobiaceae bacterium
ATGACGCCAAAGAAAGGCAGCGTCGCCGAGCCCGGCTTGAGCTTGATGGCGCCGGGCAGCGGCGTGATCACGATGCCGCCGGTCTCGGTCTGCCACCAGGTGTCGACGATCGGGCAACGCTCACCGCCGATGTGCGTGCGGTACCAGATCCAAGCCTCGGGATTGATCGGCTCGCCCACCGAGCCCAGCAGGCGCAGGCTGGAGAGGTCGTGCGACGCCGGGAGGTCCTCGCCCCATTTCATGAAGGTGCGGATGGTGGTCGGCGCGGTGTAGAGGATGTTGACCTTGTACTTCTCTATGAGCTGCCACCACCTGTCCCTGGCGGGCGTGTCCGGCGTCCCCTCGTACATGACCGACGTGGTGGCGTTGGCCAACGGTCCATAGACGATGTAACTGTGCCCGGTCACCCAGCCGATGTCGGCCCCCGTCCAGAAGACGTCCTCCTCGGGCTTTATGTCGAAGATCAGCCGGTGCGTGGCCGAGACATGGGTGAGGTACCCACCCGACGTGTGCAGGATCCCCTTGGGCTTGGCCGTCGTACCGCTGGTGTACATGATGTAGAGCGGGTGCTCCGCGTCGAACGCCTCCGCCTCGTGCGTGTCGCTCTGGCGATCCACGACGTCGTGCCACCACACGTCGCGCCCGTCGGTCCACGCCACGTCCTGACCGGTGCGCCGCACCACGAGCACCTTCTCCACGTCGGGGCAGCCGAGGAGGGCTTCGTCGACCGCCGGCTTCAAGGGGCTGGGCGCCCCCCGCCGGTTCCCGCCGTCGGCCGTAATGACGAAATGGGCGTCGCAGTCGAGGATGCGTCCCCGCAGCGAGTCAGAGGAAAACCCGCCGAAGACGACGGTGTGCGGCGCACCCAGGCGGGCACAGGCCAGCATGGCGACCACCGTCTCGGGAATCATCGGCATGTAGATGGCGACCTTGTCGCCCGTCCGCACGCCCAGCTCGATCAGAGCATTGGCGGCCTGGCTCACCAGGCCGAGCAGATCACGGTAGGTGATGGTGCGGGCGTCCCCGGGCTCACCTTCCCAGTGGAAGGCGACCCGGTCGCCCAAGCCGGCGTCAACGTGGCGGTCCACACAGTTGACCGCCACGTTGAGCCGGCCTCCCACGAACCACTTGGCGAACGGCGGGTTGCTCCAATCCAGCACGTCTGTCCACGGTGTGGCCCACGTGAGGCTCTCGGCTTGGGAGGCCCAGAAGGCAACGGGGTTTGCCTTGGCCTCGTCATAGATCTCGGGCTGCGCATTGGCGCGTGCGGCCAGAGCTGGCGGGGGGGGAAACGTCCGCGTCTCGTGCAGGAGAGCCGACAGGCCTTCTTCTCGATCTTCGCTCATGGCTCGCTCCTCTTCGATGGGTGGCTCAGGGGTTGCCGGGGAGTGAGGCCCCGGCAACCCCTGACCTGACAACGTCCCTTTCTAGCTCCTCGGGGCCAGCGGGAACACCGGGAGCAAGGGCTTCTTGAAGGTCTCGTTGATGACCCCGGCTGCCGAGGCGTAGAAGGCGATGGCCGCCGTGACGATGCCGGCCCAACCTCCCGCTTTGGTGGCACCAACACTGCTGTTGAACGCGCCGATGGTGAGCAGGACGAAGGTGACCGTCAGGGCGACGAATACGCCCGCCACGGCGCCGGAAACCCGCAGCGAGGCGAGCATCAGGTAGAAGGTGAGGATCGTCCAGCCGAGCAGGAACACACCTACCGCCTCCGGTACGTCGGCCTTCGGAATCCCTGGAGCCAGGAAGTGGCCGAAAACGTAGTAGGAGATCCAGAAGGCCCCATACGAGGTAAAGGCGATGGCCCCGAAGGTGTTCTTCCGGGTGAACTCCCACATCCCGGCGAGCAGCTGCGCAAACCCCCCGTAAACCAGGGCCAGCGCGAGGGCGGCGAAGGCGCCACCCGCCCAGATGTTCGCGTTGCCCAAGCTCAACGCCAGGGTGGTCATGGCGAATGCTGCCAGTCCGAGCGGCGCCGGGTCCGCCACGATGTGTATCGGATTGACCGGAGACCGTTCGGGCAATGTGCTCTGGGCTCCCAAATCGACGGTTGACATGGTTGGTGACTCCTTGAGTGTGGTGTGGAGGCCTTGTGGCGGGACAACGGTGGTTTCCCCCTCCGCGGTGCGCCAACCTCGCCGGGCTGGGCCGCGTCACCGAGGCTGCGTACAAGGCCGCTCTCCGATGCGAAACAGGCGGAGCGTCCGCGGACGATCCGCTCCTGGTTGCCCCCCCTTTCACCCCGAGCGTCCGCAGCACTGCGGCTCAAGGCGCATTGTGCGGATCCGGTGCTCCGCTCCACAAGGGACGTTCGCTGAAGGGACGTCCAGCAGCGACGAACGGTCGCTTTGGAGCGACGAGCGGCGTCTCCTGGGCCCGCGGCGTACAGCCGTCGGGGTTGGTCGTCCCGACAAAGGACCTTCTGTGGCACACTGCTCCCTACAAGGATCTCCTGGGGGTGGCATGAAAGAGGCCCTGTGGCTCGCTCTGATCGCCATGGTGATCTTGATCGCCGGGGTTGTTCGCTTTGCCTTTCGCGGGCAGCGTCGTCTCGGGACCCCGACGCAACGGGCGGCCCACATCGCGCTGCATACCGCGAACCTGGCCGCACCCGCTCTGCGGACAGGCCTCAACAAGGAATCGGCCGAGAGGTCCATTTCGCATCTCAGGGACCTCCTGGGCACACGTGGCGTCGTGGTCGCTGACGTCGATGGCGTTCTGGCGGCCGACGGTGTCGACGTCGAGCATTGTGCGCTCCTCGCACCGGCCATGCAGGCTGCCCTGAGCGCAGGACGTCCCCAGGTGGTGACAGCCAAGGACCTCTTCTGCAGCGACCCAGGCTTCTGTGAGCTGCAGTGCGGGGTGGTGGTGCCCCTCACTACCGACGGTGACATTGTCGGCGTCCTGGCTGCGTTGGATGCGGCGGCTCCGGCAGGGCTCCTCCGCCTCTGCAGCGAAGTGGCGCAATTCGTATCGACCCAGCTCGAGCTGGCCGAGCTCGACCGCTCGCGCCAGCGCGCCGTGCAGGCCGAACTGCGGTTCTTGCGCGCGCAGATCTCGCCGCATTTCATCTACAACGCGTTGACGGCCATCGAGTCCTTCGTACGGTCGGACCCCGATCGCGCCCGCGACCTCCTGGTCCAATTTGCCGATTTCATCCGCTTCAGCTTTCGCTCCCACGGCCAGTTCGTCACCATGGCCGAGGAGATCCGCCTCGTCGACACCTACCTCGATCTGGAAAGAGCCCGGTTCGGCGATCGACTCGCCGTCACCCTCAGGGTGGCACCTGAAGTCCTCGGTGTGCTGCTTCCACCCTTCGTGCTGCAGCCCTTGGTGGAGAACGCCGTGCATCACGGGATAGAGCCGAGTGAGAACCGGGGCCACCTGGAGATCATCATTCTGGACGCAGATACGGAAGCCCTGGTGACGGTGGAGGACGACGGCATCGGCGCCGACCCCGGCCACCTGCGCCGAGCCCTTTCCGGCACGTCAGCGGAAGAGGGGATCGGTCTCCACAACGTCGATGAGCGGCTGCGAGCCGTCTTCGGCGAGGAGCGCGGGTTGACGATCGAGACGGCGCTCGGGGCCGGCACGAAGGTCACCATGCGCATACCGAAGTTTCATGCCGGCGCAGGTGCGAAATGAGTGGCCTGTCGGTTCTGGCCGTCGACGACGAGGCCCCTGCGTTGGACGAGCTCACGTTCCTTCTCGAGAACTCGGCTCTCGTCAGTTCCGTCCGCTCAGCGCGGAGCGCCACCGACGCGTTGCACTACATGCACGACGAGCGCTACGACGTCGTGCTCCTCGACATTGCCATGCCCGGCCTCGATGGACTCGAGTTGGCCCGCGTGCTCGCCCGTTTCTCTGATCCTCCGGCCATCATCTTTGTCACGGCTCACGAACAGCACGCCCTCGAAGCCTTCGAAGTGGGCGGCATGGGCTATCTGCTCAAACCGGTGACCCATGACCGTCTGGTGGCCACCCTGCGCCGGGTGGTGAGCCGCCCCGCCGACGACAGTCCCCACGGGGGATCGCTCGAGACGATCCCGGTCGAGATCGGAACGCTCACGCGGATTCTGGCCCGGGACGACGTGTCATGGGTGGAGTCCGCCGGCGACTACGTCCGCCTCCATCTCCGCGAAGGTGGCAAGCACTTGGTACGCATGTCGATCTCCCTCCTCGAGGAGAAATGGAGCGATCACGGCTTCGCCCGCATTCATCGGAGTTACCTGGTTGCCCTGCGGGATATCCGTGAATTGCGCGCGTCGGAGGGTCACATGGTGGTGAGGGTCGGGAACTACGACCTCCCGGTCAGCCGGCGCCATTCGAAGGAGCTCCGGGATCGGCTCGTACGGCATGCCCGGAGGGACTCGCCATGACTACCACGGGGCCGCCGCCGCGCGAGGTCGTGCGATCAGCACCCCGACGCGCGTCCAATCGGCCACTCTCACCGGTCCGGGACGACCTCTACCAAGCCGACGCGTACGGCCGCGAACTCCTGACCTCCCTCATGCGGGCCCAGGCCGGGGTCTCGCTCGCCGTGTTGCTACCGGCCATCACGCTCCTCGCCATCTACCCCCTCCTCGCCGTCCTCGTGCCGCGACTCGCCAACTTCGAGGTCTTGGGCCTGCCCCTCACGTTGATCATTCTGGGCGGTGGGATCTACCCTCCCCTCGTCCTCCTCGGGTACTGGTACGTCCGTCGGGCCGAGCGATTGGAACAACGCTTCGTCGAGCTGCTGAAAGAGAAATGACCGAGCCGGCCACCATCGCCGCCATCGCGGTCGTCACGGTCATCACCGCCATCATCAGTGCACGGGGCATCCGCATTGCCCGGACCCCGGCAGACTTCATGGTCGCCGCCCGCCAGGTGCCGTCATTTCTCAACGCTTCCGCCATTTCCGGCGAGTACCTGTCTGCTGCCTCGTTTCTCGGGATTGCCGGGCTGGCCATGCTCGAGGGGCTCGGCGCGCTCTGGTACGCGGTGGGGTACGCCGCGGGCTATCTCGTCCTCCTCGTCGCCGTGGCCGCGCCCCTGCGCCGATTCGGGGCCTACACGATCCCCGACTTCGCCGAAGGGCGCCTCGAGTCTGCGCAACTGCGCCGGGCGGCCATCGGCATCGTGCTGGTCATCTGCGGCTTCTACCTGCTGCCACAGCTCAAAGGCGCGGGCTTGACGCTGCAAGTCGCCTTCGGGGGACCCGAATGGATCGGCGTGGTCGTCCTGGGCATCATCGTGACGTTGGGCATCGCCAGTGGCGGCATGAAGGGCATCACGTTGGTGCAGGCCTTTCAGTACTGGCTCAAGATCACCGCGCTTGCCATTCCCGCACTCTTCTTGGTGATGGTTCTCCACCACCCTCCGATCGACTCGATCTCGGGAGCCGCACCTCACACTTTCCACCAGAGAACGACGATTGAATTCCCGCAATCGGAGGAGCTGACGGTGATTCGAAGCGTCGTCGTCGACGCCGTCGGCCAACTCGACGGCACGACGTTGGACGGTCCTGTCACCGTTGCGACGGGGACACACACCGTGCATGCGGGCACCACTCTGATCTTTCCCGCCGGAAGCAGCGCGCCGCGGGTCCACGACAGCCCCTCGTTGACCGCGCAAGAGTGGACCTCGCCGCTGTTGCACTTGGGCGGCGAGCCGAACCATCCCTTGGCGGCGACCTACGGGATCCTCCTGGCGACCGTCCTCGGAGCCATGGGCCTGCCCCACATTTTGGTTCGTTTCTACACGAACAAGGATGG
>PMLV01000333.1 GCA_003160635.1 Acidimicrobiaceae bacterium
GAGGTGCCGAGCCCGGCCACGAAGTGGGTGATGCCCGGGCAGTCGTGGAGGATTTCGGGCCCGGTTCCCTCGTAATGCGCCTTGGGGTTGGCCGGGTTGCCGTACTGGTAGAGGAAGACCCACTGCGGATTCTCGCCGGCGAGCCGCTGGGCCATGCGCACCGCACCGTTGGAACCCTCCGAACCGGGCGACTCGATGATCTCGGCTCCCCACAGCTCGAGCAGCTGGCGGCGCTCGATGGAGACGTTGGTCGGCATCACCACTTTGAGGTGGTAACCCTTCACCCGGCACACCAGGGCCAGTCCGATGCCGGTGTTCCCCGAGGAGGGTTCCATCAGGACCTGGTCCGGCTGGCCCGGAACGAGGCGGCCATCCCGCTCGGCTTGCTCGACGAGCGAGAGCGCGACGCGGTCCTTGACCGAGCCCCCGGGGTTCTGGCCCTCCAACTTGATGAACAGGCGCGCCAGAGGGTTCGGGCTCAAGGAACTGATCTCGACCAGGGGCGTGTTCCCGATGAGTCCCAGGATGGAGGGGTACAGGGTCATGGGTGCAGGGTCGTTCAGCCTCCGGCTACGGCCGGCAGGATGGAGATCTCGGCGCCGTCGGGGACCGGAGTGTTCACCCCGTCGAGATAGCGCACGTCGTCGTCGTTCAGATAGATGTTGACGAACTTGTGCAGCGACCCGTCCTCCTGGACGACCTGGCCGGACATCCCGGGGTACTCCGCCACCAATTTGGCCAGGACCTCGCCGATGGTCGCGCCGTCAAGGCTCACGACCGAGGCCCCACCAGCGTGGTTGCGCAGCACGGTGGGTAGGCGGACTTCGACGGCCATGGGGCCTCCTCGTTTGGTCATTTCCAACGGCCTGCACGCAGGTCAGACGAATGTTGACTGATCTACTGGGGATTCTAGCTGGAGCGTTCGGGCCGTCCCGCCCCCGGCGCGGCCACACCGGGTTCACGCTCGAGACCGGGGACGTCGACCGGCTCTTCGGTGATGACATCCTCGACGATGGAGTAGCTGCGCACGACTGGATGCGTATCTCGCAGCGAGACCAGCACGTAGTGCCAACCCGGATCGAGCGCTTGGGCCACGTCCGTCGGCGAGGGATAGGCGTCGGTATGGGTGTGCGAGTGGAACACCCCGATGATGTCCGACTCCAGCGCCCGGGCCGCCCGGTCCACCCCGAGCATCTCCCTGGGGTCGATCTCATAGATCAGGGCCGACGCCGCGGCGTTACGGGTCGGGAAGATGTGGGTGGCCTCCTCCCCTCCGTAGGACCCCACGAGGAGCCCGCACGCCTCGTCAGGCAGACCGCCGAGGCAGTGCCCGACCATCTCCATGTAGATGTCCCTGGTCAGGCGCAGCACAATGTCAGGGTACCCTCGACGTCCTATGGCCAGGGCGAAGAAGCAGATCGCCAAGCGGGCGGCCGCCCGTGACGAGCGAGGGAACGACCGCACGGTCGCCACCAACCGCCGCGCCCGGCGCGAGTACGAGTTCATCGAGACGCTCGAGGCGGGCATCGTGCTCCAGGGCTCCGAGGTGAAGTCGCTGCGTGAGGGAAAGGCGCAGCTCAGCGAGGCGTACGCCCGGGTCGACGATGGCGAGATGTGGCTCTTCCAGATGCACATCCCGCCCTGGCAGTTCGCCACCGGATTCGGCGCGCACGACCCGGACCGCAAGCGCAAGCTTCTCCTCCACCGGGATCAGATCGATGAGCTGTTGGGGAAGACCCAGCAACAGTCCCTCACCCTGATCCCGGTCTCCCTCTACTTCAAGGACGGCCGCGCCAAGGTGCAGATCGCCCTGGCCAAGGGGCGGCGCCTCTACGACAAGCGCAACCTGATCATGTCCCGCGACGCCGAGCGCGAGGCGGCCCGGGCCACCAAGGAGATCAACCAGTGGGGCGGGGCTTGAAACGGAGGCGGAGAATGGCCCTTAGACTGGGCGTGTTGGCCATCAGGGCCAGCTGGAGAACCCACATGGGGGTGATTGGCTTCGACTCCGGTCGTCGAAATAGGAGAAGCGAGCCGTGGTCTCCGGAGCCACGTTAAAGAGCCGGAACCAAAAACAAACGCCGAGCCTCAGCTCNNGCGCTCGCTGCTTAGGTAGCGACGTTCACCCGGTCTCAGCCCTATGGATCGGAATGTGGACGCCATCAAGTAGGGCTTACTCAGCGCCTCACACCAACTGAACGCTGAGGACACCTTTGTTGGCTACGGGGCGGCACAACCGCCGGCAGTGATGCCGCCCCCGACAATCCAATGCCGGCTGCGCTCGGAGAAGGCCTATTGAAACTCCGGAGGACGCGGGTTCGATTCCCGCCACCTCCACTAGGGCATGTTCATGAATGAACACGCTGAGTGTTCATGAAACCCCGCCAAGAGTGATCTTGGCGGGGTTTCATGCTGTCAAAGAGCGGGTCGGTGCCATCAACGGCATTCCCTTTCTGGGGAGACCACATGAGCGTCGGCATCCAATCAAGGACCAGGCGCGCCGAAACCGGCCCGAGGGCCGGATCTCACGCTTAGAAGGGAGGATGCGCTACCCGGACGGGCCGGGGACGTTCAGAGCTGCGACTTGGTTCGGTGTGGTCACCACGTCTGCCCATGTCCCCCGACGACGCTTGGCCCGGCGCCGAGGCGCCTCATTGTCTTGCGCCTGCTTGGCCCGGAAGCTGCGAACCCGGTCGAGGTTGTAGGCAGCGAGCGTGAAACCGAGAAGTACGGTCATCTTCACCTGGCCGAGGACACGGAAGAAGCCCCGGGCGAGATCGACAAAGGCGCCCTTGAGGGCCGAGTTCACCGATTCCACGACCTGTCGACGACCCATGGAGATTCGCCAGGCCGTCGTGCCGAATGGGATGCGTTGGGAAAGGTCCAGTTCGGCAGGGGCCACAGACAGGACACCCGAGCAGCATCCATTCACGTTGTCTGCCAGCTCCACCAAAGGGGCTCGGCGCGAACTCCTCATGGTCTTTGGCACTTTCCGGCTCCGCAGCAAGCCAGCACAGAAGGGACAGCGCCACCGGGTGACGCCGTCGGCGTCGGGACCGGCGTGACGGACCAGGCGCCAGCGGGCCCGCTGATTGAACTTGGCCTCGTGGATGAGCTTCTCTTCCTCGGAGGCCCCACGGGGTGGCACGGGCAGGTCGTGAAGCGTTTGTGGGAGATGGGGAGAGAAGAGCTGACCGTCGATGAGCAGGGCTTCTCCGGAGAAGGGCCTGCTCCCCCGCTGGTGGGTGACCGCCTGGAAGGTCTGAGCGATGCCCGCCTGTGCCAAGGGGTAAGCAGCGGACCCTGGTTTGCACAACGAGTACCCCGGGTCCCACACCACATCATCGATCTGGTGGCCGGCCCGCTTGGCGGCGATGAGACTGTCCACCACGGCCCGACCACGGTGGGTGCCTGCGGGGACCAGGTTGCAGGTCGTGATGACGCCGGGAACCTCGGGTCCCAAGGTGGTGCGGTCAATGTGGTTCGTCCATCGCACGTCTCGGGCCTGGACGCCCAGGTGGAGCTCATAGCCCACATAGGGACCAGCGGGACGGCTGTTGGTGGCCGATCGGTGCCCCGCCCGGGCGTCAGGGTCCACGGTGTACTGCTTACGGCCGTCCGAACCGACAGCGAGCACTTTGGCCCGTCGGGCCGGGGTCTTGGTGCGTCGGGGAGGGCCGTTACCGAGCAGCTGGGTCTCGGTGGCCTCACCGTCCAGCTCGACCGTGACCGCTTCACCATGGAGGGCACCCCAGGTCTCGACGTCCGTGCCGTCGACCGCAACCGCACTCGAAACGAGTGCATCGTTCGGGATGGCGGATCGGGCCAGTTGGGTCGCAAACCACTGTGCATCGACACCGGCGACGCCCGACTCCAAGACTTGGCACAACCTCACGAAGAGTCGCTCGACCCGCGGATAGGACTCGGCCGGATCCCAACTCGTGATGCCCAGACCGAGGCGCTGCTCATCGCTCATGGCGTTGAGAGTCCGTGCTACTTCCACCAGGTGGGCCTGGTGGTGGCGATGGAAGGCATTGAGTTGGCAGGCGGCCAAGAAGCCGAGCAGGCTCAGCTGGCGTGGGCGTCCGACGTCTGCGTGCAGGAACGGCTCGAGGACACAGGAGATGCCGGAGCGCTCGACGAGCTGGCGAGCCAGGTTCAGTTCGGCACCGCTCGTCGGCCGGCCCCCACTCGTGTCGAGGGGTGGGCGCATCAGCGTGACGCTTCTCGCAACATGAAGTCGCTTTCCGCCTCTGGCATCGAGGTCACCAACGCGAGGAGGTCAGACAGCACAGTCGCGCCCTTGAGCCCCGCCGCCGCCGCCAGCTCGGGCAAGCGCGTGCCCGCATTTAGATGCCACAGCAGCCAGGTTGAGCGGAGCCGGGAAGCCGAGAGTCGAGGGTGACCGGGAGGAACCACCAAGCTTGCCGCCAGTGCACTGGCCCTGTTACGAGAGGTCGAACGGCCACCGACCAGGAACTGGTCTCCGGCCGTGCCTGCAAGCTCAAGGATTTCGTTCTCCCAAGACCCAAGGACGGGCACTGCTCGAGGTGAGGGCTCCCCCACCCGCACGACAACGACGCCACCTCGACGCGCAACGTCCCGGGCTCCGACACGGGTCACCCACCGGCCATCGAGTCCAGCCCCAAGGCCCAGCGCCACGAGTGCTCTGGCAGCCCGTAGGCGAGCCTGCGTTGCCTGGCGACCGACATCGAGGCGCAGCTGATCCAGTTCCCTGGCCGAGTAAGGCAGTGCGACCTGTCGGCGGGCAACTGCCATGGGCTTTGGCTCCCACGGGGCCCGCTCGGTCAGGAGCGGTCCAACCCGCCGGAGCACCGAACGGTAGGTGGCACGGGAACGATCGTCGTTAGCCCCCACCTCGGTAAATCGCTCAACGGTGTCAGGATCCAAGACCACCTCAGGATCAAGTGGCAACCCCTCCCCTGCCGCCCAGGCGGCCAGCTGTGCGAGCACCCGGAGGACTCGAATAGTGCTCGCCCAGCCATTGAGCGGAAGTCGGACTGCACAATCGAGGACAAACGGCTGAATCGCAGACCAATTGGTTGACTCGACGTTTCGGGGTCGATACGAGGCAATACGCAACGCAATTTCGTCGTTGACACCGCTCTCTCGGGCGCGTCTCGTAGCCTGGGGCACGTCAGGACCTCCATTCAGGTCTTGGCCGGGCCCGGGGGTGTTTGCGCACCGCCCGGGCCACATCTATTGATTCAGCTCAAGTGTATACGAATACTTGAACCAAGGCAAGTGTTGGCCTATCCTCCCGTGGTGTCCCGAGACCTGGTCAGCGTTCCTGAGATCGCACACCTTTTAGGCGTCTCTCAGCAACGAGTCCATCAGCTCATGTCGGCTTATGAGGACTTTCCAGCCCCAGTGGCTGATCTTGCTGTCGGTAGAATCTGGTCACGCGAGGCAATTGAACGTTGGTCAGCATCACATCCGCGGAAACCGGGACGCAGGCCCTCATCCCCAAGCGAGTGACTTCACAAAGCTTGACGGAAGCTCAACCTTCTAACGCCGCTTCACCAGGTGGGGTTACAAACGTGTCGGAGGGGGGACTTGAACTCACTCGACACCTGTGTTGGCCCGTGTCGCCTCGTGGTGAGTGGGCTGGTCAGACTGCGTTTTTGGAAGTCCCTGCCGACCTCGGATCGTGACCGATGTTGGTTCGTGTCAGATCGTCCGGCAGAAGAATGGCAGAAGTGCAGCGCGGCGCCTCCGGCCTAATCGGCGCCCTTCTCTTCCGTCAGTTCCTCGGGTAGCTNNGACTTGAACTCACTCGACACCTGTGATGGTTGGTGTTGGCCCGTGATGGTTCGGCTGGTCAGAAGGTGTTTCTGGCTGCTCTATCGGACCGGGAATGATGGTCGATGTTGGGTCGTGTTAGGTCGTACGGCAGAAGTTCGGCAGAAGATATCGGGCCAGGGTAGATTGCCGCGAGCTCCCCAAAATTTTCCGTGGGAAGGAATGGTGGATGGTATGGCACACGAGACACACGAAAAGCACGATGACCACGTGCATGGCCTCGAATGTGGACATGAGTCGGTGCAACATGGGGACCATCTCGACTATCTCCATGATGGGCACCGGCACTCGGAGCACGACGGGCACTGGGACGAATGCGAGGTCGAGGAGAAGTCCGCTCCATAATCACGCTGGTGACCTCTGAGCGTGTCGG
>PMLV01000040.1:0-51798 GCA_003160635.1 Acidimicrobiaceae bacterium
TGAATCGAGGGTTTAATTGCAAGCTAAGACCGGTGGGGCGAAAGCCCTGCGAACCGGAGATCACACAAATTTTGAGCTCACGACAATAGGATCGTCGAGTGGGTCGGCGCTCTCCTCAGGAGGTCGGCGGGAGCGCAGAGTCCAAAGGAACCGATCGATGGGCTGCGCGCACCCGTCTGGCCGCCCTCGTCAGCCTCTCTGTTTTCCTCCTGCCCGTGCTCATCGCCATTGCGGCGGCCAATGAGCTCGTCCGTTTCATACCGGAGCCGCGGTCCGGGGTGGGCGTGTTCGCCTGGTGGGCACTGGTCATCATCGCACCGTGGGTGATCTATTTCGGAGCGAGCCGGTTGGCCCGGCGAGCGCTGCCACTGGCCGCCCTCTTGAAGATGACGTTGGTGTTTCCGGATCGGGCCCCGAGCCGCATGGTCGTCGCACGTAGGGCGGGCAGCACCCGGTCGCTCGAACGCCAGATTCGCGCGGCCGAGACGCAAGGCATCCATGACGAGCCCTCGGTCGCCGCTGAAAGAATTCTCGCCCTGGCCGCCTCCCTCAATAGACACGACCGCATGACGCGGGGGCACTCTGAACGGGTCCGTGTCCTCACCGATCTCATTGCCGACGGACTCAATCTTCCGCCTGAGGACCGGGATCGGCTCAGATGGTCGGCGCTCCTTCACGACATCGGCAAGGTCACCGTGCCGGGGGCCGTGCTCAACAATCCGGGCAAACCGGATGCGGCCGACTGGAAACTCTTGCAGCGGCACCCGGAGGAGGGGGCGCTCCTCACCGTGCCGCTGGCCGAGTGGTTGGGAGAATGGTCCGCCACCGTCATTCAGCACCATGAGCGTTTTGACGGCACCGGCTATCCGTACGGACTGAAGGGCGAAGACATCTCGCTCGGGGGTCGGATCGTGGCGGTTGCAGACAGCTACGAAACGATGACGGCGGTCCGTTCGTACAAAGCCGCCATGACGCCCGAGTCCGCTCGTACGGAGCTCGCCGCGTGTGCAGGTGCCCATTTCGACCCCGCAATCGTGCGCGTGTTCCTGGAGGCATCAATAGGCCGAATCCGCTTGCTCGGTGGGCCGTTGGCTTCACTCGGCGACATTTCACCCAATGGTCTCCCTCGTCTCGAACATCTCGTGGCGACCGCCGGCAGTGCGCTCGGCGGTTCGCTTGTCGTGGCCGGGATTGCCATTGCATCCGTGGTCGGGATCCACCACTCTCCCATCCGCACGGGGCAACTAGCCGCAAGAAATGTGTCCGGTATCGCGTCGGCAACGCACCCGACACCAACCATCCCCGGTACGGCCAACCCATCCGCCGCCGGCGGTAGTAGCGATCCCGGCACGGCCCCGTCGGGCGGATCTGCGCACGCAACGGCCACGGGGTCGAGCCCCGCGGCGACGGGTGCCCCACTTGCGCCCGCAGGCTCGACATCGCCAACGCCGATCTCACCGCAACCACCAACGCCTCCGGCCAATCTGCCGACCCCGCCGCCCGTGACACCGCCGCCCGGCACACCGCCGCCCGTGACACCGCCGCCCGTGACACCGCCGCCCGTGACACCGCCGCCCGTGACACCGCCGCCCGTCACACCCCCGCCAACGCCTCCGACCCCGCCCACCACGGCCGATGCGCCGAGCGGGGCCTCGGCCACCAGTGGCAACGGCCAGGTCACGTTGAGTTGGAGCGCCCCGCCCAGTGACGGCGGCAGCACCGTCACCGGCTACGTCGTGACCCCATCGATAGGTGGGATCGCCCAGTCGCCGATCACCTTCTCGTCTCCGGCCACGACCGAGACGGTAAGCGGGCTGACCAACGGCACCGCCTACACGTTCACCGTGAGCGCCATCAATGCGGTGGGGACCGGGCCCGCCTCCACCCCGTCCGCCCCGGCCACCCCCGCCACGACGGCCGATGCGCCGAGCGGGACCTCGGCCACCAGTCGGCAACGGCCAGGTCACGTTGACGTGGAGCGCCCCGGCCAGTGACGGCGGCAGTCCCGTCACCGGCTACGTCGTGACGCCGTACCTCCTTGGGATCGCCCAGTCGCCGATCACCTTCTCGTCTCCGGCTACGACCGAGACGGTCACCGGGCTCCTCATTGGGAGCTTGTACACGTTTACGGTGACTGCCGTCAACGGGGTGGGGACCGGACCCGCCTCCGCCGCGTCTGCGGGAATCATCCCGCTCTAAGAGGGACCTCGCGCCGCAGGCCTGAGAGGTTGGCCCCAATGAGGAAGTCGCCAACGATACGGCTGTTCTCATCCTCGATGGGGAACAAAGAAGTCGGCCGCCGACCGTTTATCCCCCGAAGGTCCGATGGGCTGGGTTGTCAACCTGGAAGCGCACATTGGTCAGTTACGAGGTGCCGGAGGTGCCGGTGATGCAGATCCTGATGGAGGGTGACCAATGATCCTGGGGTATCTCGCCGCCGCCTCGCCCCAAGTGACGCTGACCCCGTCGCTGAACTCGCTCCCCGGCGGTGGCACGCTGCAGGCTCTGGTCAACGGGTTGGGGGCGTGGGCCCTCATCGCGGCACTGGTCGGTCTCATTGTCGGCGCCGCGGCGTGGGCCTTGGGCGTTCACTCCCAAAACTTCCAGCAGTCGATGGTCGGGCGCAAGGCCGTCCTCGTCTCGGGGCTGGCCGCCCTCCTCATTGGTGCTGCGCCCCAGATCGTCAACTTCTTCTGGGGTCAGGGCTCCAGCCTTCACTGAGCCAGGTGAGCAACTGACCATGTTTGATCTCTCCATAGTCACGGCGCCAATGGCGTCCGCCGCGGTACCTGCCGGCGGCTGCAGCGGTCTCGAGGCGCTGAATCCCCTTTGCTACGCGGCCAGCGCGGTGGGAAGCATCGGTGGATCCATCGCCTCGGCTGGTATCGGCGCCGTATTCGGCGGTCTCAGCCAATGGGTGGCCAGCGGAGCCGAGTGGTTGCTCTCGCAAATCGGCGACGTCCTCGTGAGCACGACGACGATCGATCTCGGCGCCAGCTGGTTCCATACGCACTACGAAGTCATGACGGCGTTGGCGGCCGTTGTCGTACTGCCGTTGCTGTTGGTGTCGACGATGCAAGCGGTCTACCGGCAGAACGCAGGTCAGCTCATCCGGGCCTTCTTCGTGCAGCTCCCGCTGGCGTTGCTGCTCGGCGTGGTGGCCGTCCAGATCGTCATTCTCTGTCTCTCGGCTACCGATGCTCTCTGCACTGAGGTCGCAGGGAGTTCGGGCTCCGACGTGAAGGCATTGTTCGCCGGAATGACGCGTGGGTTGATCGTTGCCGTTGGTGATCCGACCATGGCTACCTTCGTGCTCTTGTTGGTCGGCCTCTTGGTGGCGGCGGCGGCATTCGTGCTCTGGCTGGAACTGTTGGTGAGGGCCGCCGCCGTGTACGTGGCCGTCCTCTTTCTCCCCTTGGCCATGGCCACGTTGGTCTGGCCCTCGGTCGCGCACTGGTGCCGTCGTCTGGTGGAGACTCTTACCGCTCTCATCCTCTCGAAGTTCGTGATCGTGGCGACACTGAGCCTTGCCGCGAGCGCGGTGGGGGCGGGTACCGCGGGTACCGGCGACGCTGGTTCTGGCTTCGCTTCGGTGTTGGCGGGAGGCGCCTTGCTGGTGCTGGCGACCTTCGTTCCTTTTTCCATACTTCGTCTCATCCCGATGGTCGAAGCGGGCGCGGTNNACGGCGGCACAACACGCCCTGAGCAAGGGATTGGCTGCGAGTGGCGCCGCCAAATTGATGGCCCAGGCCGGCCCACCCGGAACGGGGGGCGCGGACGGTGCGGGAGGTGCGGGTGGCATGTGGGCTGACATGGCGGGAACGGCGGCGGATTGCTCCGTGGCAAACGGCGGACTGATCCCCGACGAGAACGGGATGATGATCGGTCTGGCCGGCTCCGAGGAAGCATTCATGGAGCGCATGCGGGCTGATCCGCCTCCCCGTGGACCCAAGCCTCTGCTCCCCTCACCCGCCGAAATGCGTCAGGCGCGACGGGCGGCAGCAGAGGGCGGCGCGCCGGTGCCCGAAGGTGAATCGTTGCCGCCCGGTTCCAGTCTCATCGGGAAGCCAGGCCCCTACGACAGGCGCTACGCCCTCGGTTACGACCACATCGGACCGAAGGTCTGGGGACTCCCACCCCTGCGCTCACGCGACGAGAAGCCACCGCCGGACGGCGCGGGCTCGTCATGAGCGGAGAAGGCGCGCGGTATCGTTTCGGTCCTCGAGAGCGAGGTGGGGCCCTGGCCGGATGGCGGGCCGGACAGATCATCACCGTGGCGGTGGGGCTGGTCGTCGGGGTACTCGTGCTGCGCGCGCAACCGAATCCTGCCGGGGTGGGAGTGGGGGTCGTCATGCTGGTCGCGTGCGGCGCCTTGGCGACCTGGCCCGTCAGTGGGCGAACGGGCGACCAATGGCTCCCCGTCGTGGTGCGCTGGAGCGCGCGACGGGCGAGCACGCGGGGAAAGCGAAGGACGGACTGTCTGGCGGCACTCCGTCTGCTCAGTGTCGGTGGTCACGGCATGGGTGTGGTGCACGATCAACGGGGTAGGACCCTCACGGCAGCCGTCTCCTTGCGCGGCCAGGGGTTTGCCCTACTCGGACCGGACGAGCAGGATCGCCGGGTGGCTGGTTGGTCGTCGGTCCTGGCCACGTTGGCCCGCGAGGGGTCGCACATTCGGCGGGTGCAGTGGCTGGCGGCGTCGTTTCCCGATCAGGGATTCGGGGTCCGCGACTACCTCTCCACGAACAAGCAGGCCGATCCGGCCTCGGCCTGTGTGGCGTCGTACGAGGCGCTGTTGAGCGACATCGACGCTGATGCGTGCACGCACGACGTCGTTTTCGCCGTCCAGGTGCGACTCTCGAAGTCAGTGGAAGTCGGAGCCGCCCTCCTGCAGCGTGAGATGACGTCGTTGACCCGGCTGTTGGCCGATGCCGATGTCGTCGTGGAGGGCGTGTTGAGCGCGGACGATTTCATCGCCCGTCTGCTGCGCACCTATGAGCCTTCCCCCACCATGGCAGGTGGCGTGCTGGGCGCCGTGGATCCATGGCCCATGGCTATGGAAGAGGAATGGGCGCGCGTGCGCGTCGACGGCTTTCTGCACACCACGTTTTGGGTGGCGGAGTGGCCCCGCACCGAAGTGCGGAGCGATTTCCTCGCTCCATTGCTCCTCGGCTCGGCACGTGCCACGTTGTCCGTGGTCATGGAGCCTCTGGAACCAGAGAAGGCAGTGCGCAAAGTCGAGGCGTCGCGGACGGCCGACGTGGCCGATGCCGAACTGCGGAGGCGCAGCGGCTTCATGTCGACCGCCCGCCATTCCCGCGAGTCCGATGTGTTGGCCCGCCGCGAGGGCGAACTGGCCGATGGCCACGCATCATTTCGCTATTCCGGCTTCATCACGATCTCGGCCACTTCCGAACCAGCGTTGGTGGCCGCCTGTGATGTGGTGCAACACGCGGCGAGTCAGGCCCGCCTGGTCATCCGCCGGCTCTACGGTGACCAGGCCACCGCCTATACGTGCACGTTGCCGTTCGCCCGAGGTCTCGCCGGACGGTGACACCCAGGCAGGACGCCTCGAACACACACCGTCATGGCGAGTGAAGCGCCTCCGTCAGTTTGTCGAGCACCATTTCCCAACCTGCTCCCACCTGTTCGAATACCTGTGGCATGGCGTCGCGCAGTGTGTCGAGGTGTTCGTGCACGAGGGTGAGGAAGGTGGTGCCGTCGAGCGCGTCTGCCAGGGTGATCGAGAGTACGGAGTCGAACACGGGGCCCGACGTCCGTTGCGGACCAACGAATCCCCAACGGAGGACGATGCGGGTGTCGGGGACGAGTTCGAGGAACTCACATTCGAAACCGCCGGCCTCGCCCTCGTCGGATCCCTGCCAGATCCGAAAGCTTCCGCCCTCCCGTTCGTCGACCTCGACGCGCGTGACGTGCAGTTCGCCGGGTCCGAGCCAACGCCGCAGAAGGTCAGGTTCGAGCCAGGCTCGGTAGACCTCGTGTGGCGTCGCGGGGATGATGCGGTGCAACGTGATGCGGGGCGGATTCGTCATCGGTCCTCTTCTTGATTGTCGGGCACGGGTGTGTCGAGAACTGGTCCGTCAGGAGCAGCGTCCGTGCGGAAGAGGTTCTCGAGAGCATGGAGGCGCTCGTCCCAATGGCGCTCGTAGAAGCGGAGCCAGTCGGCCGCCGGCGCGAGGGGGAGTGCCACGAGCCGGCATACATGCTGGCGCCCGGCGACTGTTTGCTCCACCAGACCGACCCGCTCGAGCACCTTGATGTGCTTGGAGGCCGCGGCCAGCGACATGCTCAAGGGCTCGGCCAGCTCTCCGACCGTCAAGGCGTGCCCGGCCAGCCGGCCGAGCATCTCGCGGCGCGCGCCATTGGCGAGAGCGTGAAACACCGCGTCGAGCTCTGCCACATCCTCAACCATATGGTTGAGGATACCAGATTGGGGAGGATTGTCAACCATCTGGTTGAGGGTTTTCCCAATGTCATCCTTTGGTGGGATTCGCTGGGGGGGCGGGGCACGCGAGAATGGGCGGTGCCTTCAACCTGCCTTGCGCTTCCAACCGCCCCGGTTCACCGCTGAGATATGGAGCACTTTCTCGCCACTTGGGGCTACCTTGCCGTCTTCGTGCTGAGCTTCATCTCGTCGATGGGCATACCCGTCGGGGCTGAAGTAGCCATCATTTACGGAGGCGTGCTGGCCAGCAAATATGGATTTTCACAACACCACCATCTCAACATCGTGGCCGTCATTGCAGTGGCTGCACTGGCGGAGATATTGGGGTCACTGGCCGGTTATCTGATCGGCTACTTCGGCGGACGCCCCCTGGTCGACCGGGTGGGCAAGTACGTCTTGCTCACACATCGTGACCTCGACCGGGCCGAGGCCTGGTTTGCCCGCCGCGGCGAGCCCGTGGTCCTCTTCGGCCGGTTTATCCCGCTCCTGCGTTCGTTCGTCTCCTTTGCGGCCGGCCTGGGCGAGATGGCCATTGCCAAGTTCATCCTCTTCACCGTGGTCGGTTGCGCCGTGTGGTGTGCCGTGCTCACCACCGTGGGTTACGAGCTCGGCCGTAGCTATCGTCACGTCCTCAACGGCTTCAAGGATGCCGGCTATGTCTTGGCCGCTGTCGTCGTCGTGGCCGTCGTTATGTTGTTCGTGCACCGGCTGCGGGTGGTGCGCTCCGAGCGGGCGGAGCGCCCATAGGCGGACTTTGGGCCCGCTCGCCCTGGAATGTGAGGCGGGCGAGGCACACCGAGTCGGGGGGAGCAACCGTTCCTCTCAGTCATGAGTCAATCACCACGGGTGCCGGCGCATCAGGTCACCACGCGCAACCTCGGTGCGGCGTATCCGTTCATCGCCGAAGTTGGATTGGGCCAACGCGGCGTGGTCATCGGCGATGATCTTCTGGGAGGGTCCTTCGTGTTCGACCCCTTCGAGCTGTACGCCCAGGGCGTGGTGTCGAATCCCAACATGGTGGTGTTCGGACAGATCGGGCGGGGCAAGAGCGCGTTCGTCAAGACCTTCCTGTGGCGGCAAGCCGTCTTTGGCCGCCGAGCGTGGGTGGTCGACCCCAAGGGTGAATACGGCGATCTCGCGGCGGCATGGGGTGTGCGTCCGGTGGCGTTGCGACCCGGCGGGTCCATCCGGCTCAACCCACTCGACGCCGGGCCCGACCTCGTGGGAGAGGACGGTCCCGGGAGCACGGCGCGCCGGCAGATGGAGCTCTTGTCGTCGCTTGCGTGCGCCTGTCTCGGCCGGAACCTGCTGCCGCGTGAACGCGCTGCGCTCGGCCTCGCCCTCGCGGCGGCAACTTCTCGCACGAAGAGCCCGACAGTGCCGGCAGTGGTCGACGCCCTGCTCACACCCACTGTGGAAGCGGCGGGATCGCTGCGCACCGGGCTTCATGACCTGTTAGAGGACGGGCGAGATGTTGCACTCGAGCTCCGTCGGTTGGTGCACGGGGATCTGCGCGGGATGTTCGACGGACCGACGACGCCCGGGCTCGATCTGTCCGCACCGCTCGTCGTCCTCGACCTTTCGGCGCTCTACACCTCGACGGCCCTCGGTGTGCTGATGGCCTGCGCCACGGCGTGGCTCCACGCCGCGCTCTCTCGCAACGCGTCGATCCCAGGTCCGGGTGGCCAGGTGTTCTTGGTGGTGGACGAGGCCTGGGCCATCCTGTCGAACCTCGGCGTGGCCCGGTGGCTGCAGTCGTCGTGGAAGTTGTCGCGCGCCTTAGGAGTATCCAACGTGGCCGTGCTGCATCGGGTGTCGGACCTGCACTCGGTCGGCGCGTCAGACTCCGAGCAAGTGGCGCTTGCTCAGGGACTCCTGGCGGACTCCGAGACCCGCGTCGTCTATGCCCAATCAGCCGGAGAGCTGACCGTGGCCTCCGACCTGTTGTCGCTGTCCGCGACCGAAGCGGAACTGCTGCCGCAACTCCGGCGAGGCGTCGCCCTGTGGAAGGTAGGCCAAGCCTCGTTCCTGGTACAGCACCGGTTGAGCCAGATGGAGCGCGTGCTGGTGAACACCGATGCGGCCATGGGAACCCGCTAGCGCGTGTCCGGGCTCTTCGTAGCCATTCTCCCCCTTGCCCTCGGCGGCGTCCTGTTCGCCGCGGTCTCATCCCCGCGCGCCATGACGTTCCCGTGGCGCCGGAAGCCGCAGGAAAGGGGTGCCCGGTGGGCCACGCGGCGCGACCTGCGCGCCGTGTTGCTCGCCCACGACGCTCCGCAACCGGGCCGCCTTGTCTTGGGCACGGTGCATGGCTTGTTCCGTCCGACGTTGGTGGCAGCGGAACGGGCCCAGTCGGTCGTCGTGGTGGGACCCACCCAGAGCGGGAAGACCACCGCGCTCGCCGTGCCGGCGATCCTGGCGTGGCAAGGACCGGTGGTGGCGGCCAGCGTGAAGAGCGACCTATTGCGTTCCACCCAGCAAGAGCGCAATGAACGCGGGCGCGTCTGGTGCATCGACCCCACCGGATCCGTCGGGGCACGACCTAGCACCTGGTCGCCCCTGACTCTTTGTGGTGATTGGACCGACGCGCGACGCGTGGCCGCCGACCTGGCCGAGACGGCCAAGGCCGACGGCACCACCGCCGACGGAGATTTTTGGTACGCCACCGCGGCCAAGTTGTTGGCTCCATTGTTCTTCGCCGCAGCACGCGACCGCCGTTCCATGGCCGACGTCGTGCGTTGGGTCGACACGCAGGAGGCCAGCGAGGTCTCCTCCATCCTCGAGCAGGCGGGGGTGGCCGAAGCGCTCGATGCCGCCCGCGCGTCATGGTGTCGCGACGAACGTACGCGCAGCTCGGTCTACACGACGGCCGAGACGATTCTGGCGCCCTTCGCCGGAAGCACACCGGGCACGGACGCATTCGAACCGACCGAGCTCCTCGGTGGCTGCCATACCCTCTACCTATGTGCGCCTGCGCATGATCAACGTCGGCTACGCGGCTACTTCACCGCACTGACCCAGCAGGTCCTCTCCCACGCGTTCACCCAGGCGACACGGTCGGGCAAGCCGTTGGACCCACCGCTGCTGGTCGTGCTCGATGAGGCGGCGCACATCGCGCCCCTGCCCGAACTGGATGGCCTGGCCGCGACGTGTGCCTCGCACGGCATCCAACTGGTCACGGTGTGGCAGGACCTGGCCCAGGTGCGGGCTCGGTATGGGTCCCGGGCGCCGACCGTTCTGAACAATCACCGGGCCAAGATCTTCTTGCCCGGGATCGCTGATCCGGACACGTTGGACTACGCCAGCCGCCTCATCGGTGACGAGGAGGTCACGACGCCGTCGGTGACCAGCGACCCGAAGGGCGGTCGGTCGACCACGTCGACCAAAGGATCGCGCCGGCTCCTTTCGCCCGAGGAATTGCGCTGCCTACGCCGAGGACAAGCCGTGCTGGTCTACGGCACGTTGCAGCCGGCGCGGCTACGCCTGCGTCCGTGGTGGGAGAGCGTCAGGGCGCCTCGTCCTCGCCCGGCACTTCGGGGATGGGGTCGACAAGCTGGTGCACGCTCGGCGACTCCACCCAGGCCGTGAGGTCGGCCGAGAACTGTTCATCGCGGAGTGGGCCCTGGTCGAGATGGTGCGCTTGGGAGGCCATCCAGCGCCGGCCGACACGACGCACTTCAGTCAGAACCTCGGCATAGGGCAGCGAACTGGCGGCGGGAGAGCCGAATCCAAAGACCCGCTCTGAGCCCAGCACGGCATTGGTGCTGGCCCGGCCAACAAGCAGGCGCCGGTAGTCGTTGCGCGCTAGCTCGCCCTGATAGGCCTCAAGAATGTGCAGCATCCGGGTGAGGGCCGGCTCGCCGAACGGGAAGAAGACGTTGGGCGCCGGCAGGTCCCCCCAGATACCCCACATCCACCAACGCACGGAAGGCGGCAAGGAGTCCATGGCTCGCTGCACACCGCGCGCCACCGTCTCGTGCCCGTGATGCACGTCGTGCGGGGAGGGCGACACGACCACGGACGCCTCGTACAACGCCATGATCCGCGGCACCTCGGTGGCCACCCGCTCGGTGGCCTGGGCCAGGTCATCGTGCAGCGAGATGTCGAGAGGTGGGTCGAGAAGGACCGGCACGAAGTTGGCCCGCCGCGAGGCGTCTTCGAACTCGGCCCGACGACGCTCCCACTGATTGGAGAACCCCAGGCTGGCGATGACGCTGACCACCCGCCAGCCCCTGTCGAGGAGGTGGAGAAGCGCGCCGGGGCAGCCGAGCGCCTCGTCGTCGGGATGGGGAGCAACGTGGACAACCGTCGGTGACATGCTCACCGCAGATTATGCGCCCCGGGGTCGCTTCTACTCAGCCGTGCGTACCCGGAAGAAGTGAGCCGCCAACGGTGCGCAGACCGCCAGAATGGCCACGGACCAGAGCAGCGCCGCCTCCACCGGGTGCTGCATAGGCCAGGCGTGCACCGATCCCGAGGGATTGGGATTCCCGAACAGGTGGCGAGCAGCGGCGGTCACCGCGCTGACCGGGTTCCAGTTGGCGATGTCCGCCAACCAGCTGGGCATGCCCGCGGTGGGCACCAGCGAGTTGGAGATGAAGGCCAACGGGAAGAGGAAGATGAAGCCAAGCGATTGTGCCGACTCGGGCCCCTTGCTGTTGAGGCCGAAGCAGGCCGAGGCCCAGGACAACGAGTAGCTGAAGAACAGGGCGATGGCGAAGCCCGCGATGACCGAGTGGAGGCTGGCATCGGGGCGCCAACCAACGGCGAGGCCCGTAGCGGCCACAATGACGACGCACACCGTGGCCGACAACACGTCGGAGATCGAACGGCCCACCAATATTGCGGCACGCCACATGGGTAGAGTCCGGAAGCGGTCGATCACCCCCTCATGCAGATCGGTGCTCAAGCCGACCGCGGTGCCCATGGTCGACGTGGTCAGGTTCAAGGTGAGAAGCCCGGCCAACGCGAAGTCCTTGTAACTCCCGCCCGCGATCGGAATGCCCGAGCCGAAAACGTAGATGAAGAGCAAGGTGAACAGCACCGGCTGGACCGTGACGTCGGACAGCTGCATGGGCTCGCGCGAGACATGAATGAGGTTGCGCCGGGTCAGTGCCCACACATCGGCAAGCCGGTCGGTCATATGCCCGATCGACGTGGTCGGCGCACCTCGGTGCGATTGGACGACGGCGGTGGTCACAGGGTGGCTCCCTCGAGTTCGCGGGCGAGCTCGTCCGACTCAAGATCAGCCTCACTGGCCGGATGGCCGGTGAGAGAGAAGAAAACGTCATCGAGCGAGGGCGGTCGCACCTCTATGTTGTCGACGAGAATGTCGGCGGCATCGAGTGCGCGCACCACAATGGTGGCCAGCCCGGGCGAGCTGTCGACCGGGGCATCGAGCTGGCGGCCGTCGTCGCTGACGTGCACCCGCCCCTCGACCAGCTGTTGGAGGGCGGAGAGGGCGCGCTCATGCGGGCTCGACAGCGTCACAACGAGCCGCGCTCCCTTGCTGGCCTCTTTGAGCTCGCGGGGTGTTCCCTCAGCGATGACGCGTCCATGATCGATGACGATGATCTGGTCGGCCAACGTGTCGGCTTCTTCCAGGTACTGGGTGGTCAGTAAGAGGGTGACGCCTTCCGCCACGAGCTCGCGGATGACGTCCCACACCCGCTGGCGGCTGGTGGGGTCGAGCCCGGTCGTCGGTTCGTCGAGGAACAGCACGGGTGGCCGCGTCATGAGGCTGGCCGCCAGGTCGAGACGCCGGCGCATGCCACCCGAGTAACCCTTGAGGATCCGATCGGCGGCGAATGTGAGCTCGAATCGCTCCAGCAGCTCCGACGCCCGGGTCCGAGACGCGGCGCGTCCCATTCGACTCAATTCGCCGATCAACGCCAGGTTCTGGCGCCCGGTCAACATGCCGTCGAGCGTGGCGTCCTGTGCGGCCACGCCGATGCGACGGCGCACCTCACCGGCCTGGGTCCGGATGTCGTAGCCGGCCACGGTGGCCCGCCCGTCGTCAGGGGTGGCCAATGTGGTCAGGATGCGCACGGCCGTCGTCTTTCCCGCCCCGTTCGGTCCGAGCACGCCGAGGATGGACCCGGCGGGCACGGCGAAGTCGACGCCGGCCAGCGCCTGGGTCTCGCCGTAGGCCTTGGTCAGCCCGACGGCCTCGATCATGTTCAACTGTGCCATGTCTCCCTTACCGGTCGGTTAGTCACTGATGGGTAAGCGGCGAACTTACCGGCCGTCAAGTAATATGGAATGGTGGCTCAGAGACCTCGTAGTGCCGTTGCCGTTCCTGCAACCGCCAAATCCGCCGAAAAGGACAATCGTCTCGAGCCCCTGAGCACCCGTGAGCGCATCCTCGATGTGGCGCTCGACCTGTTCATCGAGAATGGATTCCACAAGACATCGTTGCGAGAGATCGCCGAGCAACTGGGGGTGACGAAGGCGGCGTTGTACTACCACTTCGCCAGCAAAGAGGACATTTTGATGGCGCTTCATCTGCGCCTGCACGAGTTCGGCACCGACGCACTCAGCCAGTTGGGCGACCAGGAGCCCACGAAGGCGCGGTGGGCTGATCTTCTCGATCAGATCATCGACCAGATGCTGGCCCACCGCAAGATCTTTCTCCTCCACGAGAGGAATCAGGCGGCCTTCGAGGCCCTCCATCGTGAAGACCATGACGCGTCGCACGAAGATCTACAGGCCAACTTTCGACGGGTGCTCTCCGACGAACGTGTCTCCGTACGCGACCGTGTGCGCATGGCAGCGTCGTTCGGGGCGGTCATGGGGGGGATCTTCATGTCCGGTGACGCCTTTGGCGACGTTCCGTCGTCGGAGCTGAGCGAGATATTGCGCGACGCCGTCGGCGACCTTCTCCGCTGACGAGCACCTCGACAAACCAGACCGGTATCGCATGAGTACAGTGCGGACGGTGACACTTACTCCAAGCGACGACACCTCCGAGCACCCCTTCACCCTCTCCATCGACGTGGGTGGCACAGGACTGAAGGCATCGGTGCTGAGCAAGTCGGGCAGCATGGTCACTGACCGGGTAAAAGTGGAAACGAAGTACCCGCTCCCACCAGACGGAGACACCGGACTGGTCGCTGCCCTCATGGCCTTGGTCAAGCCGCTGCCCGAGGCCGACCGAGTCTCGTGCGGCTTCCCCGGCATGGTGCGCAACGGCATCGTCCTCAGTGCTCCGCACTTCATCTGCAAGAAGGGCCCGGGGTCACCAGTTGACAAGAAGCTCGCCGAGGCGTGGGACAGATTCGATCTGGCCACAGCGCTCTCGAACGCCCTCGGCAAACCCACCAAAGTGGCCAACGATGCCGACGTGCAGGGTGCCGCCGTCGTGCAGGGGAACGGCCTTGAGGTGGTGATCACCCTCGGCACCGGCATGGGGAGTGCCTTCTTCTTGGACGGTCACCTTATGCCCCACCTCGAGTTGGGTCACCATCCATTCCGCAAGGACGAGACGTACGACGACAATCTGGGTGAGTTGGCCCGCAAGAACAAGGGCGACGAGAGCTGGAACCATCGGGTTCAAGAAGCCATTGCCAGAATCAATGCGTTGTTCTTCTACGACCACCTCTACATCGGGGGCGGAAACGCGCGCAGGGTGGACCGCGATGCGCTGGGCGACGCTTTGGAACGCATCACGATCGTCGACAACACGGCCGGCATTCTCGGTGGCATCAAACTGTGGGAGGTCTCTTGACCGGGCGCATGACCGAGCTGTCATGGGATCCCATCAGTGCGGAGTACAAGGACGATCCCCATGCGGTCTGGCGTCTCCTACGTGACGAGGCGCCGGTGTACTACAACCCGTCGCACGATTTCTACGCCCTGAGCCGTTTCGTCGACGTCGATGCCGCCCACCGCGATCCCAAGGCATTCAGCTCAGCTCATGGAACGGTGCTCGAGCTCATGGGTCCTGACATTCTCGGCGGCGATCTCATGATCTTCACGGATCCGCCCGACCACACCCGCCTGCGCCGCCTGGTGTCCAAGGCGTTCACGCCTCGCCGAATGGCCGTACTCGAAGGCGAAATCAGGAATCTTTGCGCCGATCTGCTCGATTCTCAGAGAGGCAATGACACCTTTGACTATGTGCAGGACTTCGGGGCGCGGGTGCCGGCCATCGTCATCGCCGCCCTCCTCGGAGTGGAACCGGCGCATCGGGAAGAGATGCGCGAGCTCATCGATGGCTCGTTTCACCTCGACCCCGAGAAGGGGATGGCCAACGATGTCAGCGCGCAGTTCATGGGCCGGCTGCATGCCTACATCGGAGTCGAGCTCGAAGCACGCCAGAAATCTCCGCGCGACGACATGTTCACCGATCTGCTCCAAGGCGAGATCCTCGACGACGACGGGCAAAAACGCCGACTTACTTTCGAGGAAGCGACCATGTTCTCCCTGCTTCTTGCGAGCGCCGGCACCGAGACGGTCGCTCGCCTCATCGGCTGGGCCGGTGTGGTACTCGCCGCCAATCCCGACCAGAGGACCGAGCTGGTATCCGATTCGGCACTGATTCCCAACACCGTCGAGGAACTTCTTCGCTTCGAGGCACCGTCTCCGGTGCAAGGCAGATGGACCACTCGGGAGATCGAGCTGCACGGCCAGGTCATCCCCTCCGATTCCAAGGTGCTACTCATCACCGGGTCCGCCGGGCGAGATGAGCGCACCTTCCCAGATGCCGACAGGTTCGACATCCACCGAAAGATGGATCACCACCTCTCATTCGGTTACGGCATTCACTTCTGCCTCGGCGCCGCCCTGGCCCGCCTCGAAGGGCGCATCGCCCTGGAGGAGACCCTCCGCCGCTTCCCGCAATGGTCCGTCGATCTCGAACAGGCCGTCCCCCTCCACACCAGCACAGTGAGGGGCTACACCAAGCTTCCAATCTCGGTCTGAGCTGGACTGGATACGTAGCTCGAGAAGTTAGATCGGCCACGGAACTAGACCTTGCCGAAGGGGGTGCGGTGACGGCCGTCCATCAAGTCCACCGAAGTAATGATCGGTAAGGTACAGCTCAGCTGCGTGTGCACTGGTAAACCGAAGACAGTGATTAGCGAGTCGACAGGTTCGGGCCTAGGTTGGCTTGATCATTGACTCGTCGCCCTGCCGAAGATCGAAGCGCCTGACGTGGACCAAAACGCTGCCCAGTCGAGATCACTCCGCTGGCAACCTGACGTGAGTGCGAACGCTGGAATGTCTGAATCGCCGGACCCGTTCACAAAATCTTTGGTCTATGTCGTACAGACCCTGATGATCCCGATCTTGGTTGATGTTCGTCCGGATACAGACTTGGCGCAGGTACCCATCAAACTGAAGGACCGACTCTTCGTATGACTGAATGGTGCGAGACAACTTGTTCTCAGCCTCCAGATGGCGCGGTCACGAGGGGAGCACAATGGCTACCTCGTCTACAGTGGAGGCACTACTGGTGACCGAAACCCTGTACGAATCCTTTGGACTTCGTGCGTTACGCTAGGTCGCCTGAAGGGCTGTCAGGGATGAAACTCCTGGTAGAGAACATAAATCGGCGCTCGTAGCTCAACGGACTAGAGCATCTGACTACGGATCAGAAGGTTGGGGGTTCGAATCCCTCCGAGCGCGCCAGGTTTTTCCGATGTAGTGCCTGTTCAAGGGTCGAAGACGGACCGAGGTAGACAGTAGGGGTCCACCCGTGACCCTACATATGACCCTATTTTCGTTCTATGGGTGCATGGGGTCAGGGGTCGCTTCGCGAACGCCGCCCCGGTGTCTTTGAGATCCGCATCGCCGTCGGCGTCGACCCGGTATCAGGCCGGACCGTGCAGCGTTCGTTTTGGTACCACGGGACACAAGACGGGGCCGAAGAGCTGCGGTCTGAGCTCGCCGATCACTTTGCTGGATACCGAGCGGTCCGGCGCGCTGCGCCCTTGCTCACGGTGGGCGATCTGCTCGAACTGTGGCTGGCGGCCCATCACGACTGGCGACCATCGACGTGGAATTCCGCCCGCAGCAACGTCAAGGCATTGTCCACAGACCCCATTGCGCAGCGGCGCGTGTCGTCGCTTCGGCCTGAGGTTGTCCGTGAAGCGATGGCCAGATGGAAGGAGTCGGGCGCCGGAATATCCGTCGTGTCGGGTCGGTTTCGGGTTCTCCGATCGGCCATCGGATGGGGCCAGTGCGAATCGATCATCGAGCGCACTCCGATTGGGGACATGCGCGGGCCGCCCCGACCGGGCACGCGCATGCACGTGCCGTTAACCGATGTTGCCTTTCTCATCGAGACTTCCGAAAAGGGCACCGAGAAGGCCGCGGCTGCTCTCGACGGATCGGCGAGTTCGCTGCGTGCACTGCACAAGGCCGAGCAGGTACGACTCTTGGTCCGCTTGGCCGCCGACTCCGGTGCGAGACGAGGTGAATTGGTGGCCCTGTGTTTCGGCGACCTGGACGGCCGGGTGCTCACAATCGAGAGGGCGGCATCGGCGGAACAGGTCGGACCAACCAAGACTAGACAGGTGCGCCGGCTCACGTTGGGGCGGACGACGGTCGAACTTTGGCGGGCCAGCGAAGTGGCCTGGCGTCAGCGTACGACGGGCACGTCTGGATTCGGAGAGTGGCTCTTCTCCAGGGATCTGGACCATCGCCGGCGTCTGACTACCACTGGGTTGGGTCACTGGTTCGCCGAACTTCGAGACGAGGCTGGCCTGTACGGAGTGAGTCTCCACCGACTTCGACACACCGTGGCCACATATCTCGTTGGTCGAGGAGACCTCCTCCAGGCGCAATATCGTCTCGGCCATCGCGACGCCTCCACGACGTTGCGGAACTATGCCCATGCCATGCCATTGGAAGATCAGGTGATTGCGGACGACATCGACGCGATGTTGGGGTCAGGAGGGAATCGTATGGCGCCACCGGCATCGCTCTTCCATTGAGCGATCTGGAAGGCCCCTCTTGAGGAAGATTCGGTTCTCAGTGAGTTCCGGTTGTTGGCTGGGCCGTGAAGTGAAATGAACGTTTGCCTATCGGTACTTCGGCAGATCGAAGCCGCGCCAGGACACAGCACAAGAAAGCGCGCCTGTCTGCCCGAGGTGATTCCTTCCGGTTGATTCACAATGAATCCTGACAGAGGCGTGCTCGATGGGCGATTTAATCTGTCGCGCGCTCGCCGATCGCTTGAACCAAGCGAACCAGCGCGTCGGCGGCCCGCTGACTATGCGTGCGATCCTCGGAGTGTCGGCAACCGATCGAGTCAGCATCTTCAATGAGAAGTTCGGCTTCGACCCGCATGAGCACCCTTTGTAGCGGCGCGCCATCCTTCGGCTTCAGCGTGAATGATGCGCGGCACATACCATCGGTGTCGATGGTCATCGCCTCTCGAATCGTGAGCAGCCCCGGGAGGAGGTCCTCAATACGCTCGCCATAGACGGTGGACTTGAAATTCATGTTCATGTCGGAACCGTACCGACAGGGTGTAACCGCCAGAGGTGGCGGGCCGATGTGGGCACGTACGTGACCGACAGCTCGTCTGCATATGTCCAGTCTGTGAAGCAATTCCGGGTTCCTCTGGGCACCCTTGACATCTCGTGTCCGAGGCTCGGCTCGAACTGTTGGTCAAGCCGTGCCGTAAACCTCTGACTATCGGGATTTCGGGAGGTCGAAGCCAAGGGAGGTGTACGCGCGGCGACGTTCGGCGTGCATGCGGGCCAGGACGGGGATGCGAACGTCGACGTAGTCGTGGACCTCGACTCGGGTCTTCGTATCAGTAGGTCGCAAGACTCGGCCAACGCACTGCACGACGCTGCCTTTGAACTTGATAGGGAAAGCCAGGAAGAGGGTGTCAAGAGGCGGGCAATCAAAGCCCTCTCCGAGCAGGCTGGATGTGGCAGCGAGGACCAGGCCGAGTTCGCCGTCTGGATGCACAGCCAACCGTTCGATGACCGCCGCCCGAGCCTTCTTGCCCATCTGACCCTGCAGGACGAGCGCCTCGATCCCCCTCGCGGCAAGTAGCTCGGTGATCGAGTCGAGGTGCTCGGTCCATCGAGTGAGTACAAGGCAATGCCTGCCAGCATCCCTGGCGTTGGCGATGTCGTCGCAGATCGCAGCGGTCCGTTGAGTGTCTTCTACGAGGCCGCGGAAGGTCGACTGTATGTGTTGCCCCTCCTCCGCCGTCTCGTGATCAGTTTCGTGGACGATGAGGTTCAGCGTCCGTAGCACTGGACCGGTGCCGACCGTCATCGTGTGGCGCACGGGGCCGCAATGCATCGCCATCATGGACTGAAGTCCGTCTCGACGGTAGGGAGTAGCAGTGAGTCCCAACCAACGCCGAACGGGTATCTCGCGTGCGACCCGTTCGAAGGTCACCGCAGGGACGTGGTGGCACTCGTCGACGATGACCAGTCCGTATGCAGCCGTGAGGTTTCTCAGATCGTCGCGTCGGGCGAGGCTCTGGATCATCGCAACGTCGACCACGCCGGTCGCTTTCGATTGACCGCCGCCGAGCTGCCCGATTTGCTTGGGATTGAGGTCGAGGTGGGTGACCAACCGATCGTGCCATTGCTCCATCAGCGGCTTGCGATCCACGATCACAAGCGTCGGAACTTGATGCCTGGCAATGTGGGCGCAGCCAACGACAGTCTTGCCCGATCCCGGAGGAGCGACGAGCATTCCGAGGTCATGCTTTGCGAGGTTCGCTGCGGCCGTGGCCTGTTCGGGTGTCAGTGTCGCCGACAACGCGGTCGTTAGGGAGGGTGGGTCCGCACATCCATCCGTGACTACCAGTTCGCTCCCGGCATCGGCGACGATTCCATGTGCCTTGTCTCGGAGACCCCGTGGCAAGAGCAGCTGGTCGAGGGTCTCCCGGTAGCAGCGGATGAACCGGGGGGTGTTCCATGTCGAAAAACGGAGGCGCTCCTTCTCGTAGAACTCCGGGTTGTGCAGTGAAGCCAGGTGTTTGAGTGCAGCCACCAAGGCCGGTGGCATGCCTATCCGGTCGACGGCCAACATTGCCTCGGATCGTGCATTGATCTTGGGTGGTGGTTTTGGTCCTACAGACCCGTTGGTCGGTCGGCGGTACGTCGAGGCATCGGGCCCAGTCGCCAGTTCCCCGAGCGCATCAGCCAGCTCGATTGCGGACTGGGCCGACAGGGAATCGAGTGTTGACAGGAACATCCATTGGTCTTCGAAAGGCTCCAGGGTCGCTGGGTCGATATACACGGTCGTACCGCCCTTGCGGCATTCGCCCTGAAGGGGAAGAGCGATCAAATTCCCGAATGATCCCCTCGGCATGAAGTCCTGAGCGGGGAACAGCCGGTCGTAGCTGACCAGGTCGAGCTCAGCTCGCATTGTCATTGCCTCGCGGAGGAGGTGTACTCCGATGCGCCGGGCGGAAGCGGCCGGAACGTTGCCGTCAAAAAAGATCCACACATGTCCGCCGTCACCAGATCGGGAACGTTCCAATGCTGCTGGAACTCCACTGGCATGAGCGGCATCAAGATATGCGAGTGAATCGAGAACCCAACCCGCGTCATCGAAGTCGCAGGCCAACACTCGACAGCAATCGCCATGCTGAAGCGGGTACAGGCCGGCATGGATTTCGCCGCCCAGATGCCTCTCAATTACGTCGTCGGTGTACGGCAGGTACTCCCGATCGGGACGGCGAGTATTCGCCCATCCGCCTCTCACGGCTGGACCCCATCCGGACTTGCCGGTTCGTTGGTTTTCCCACCGAAGGGCGTAGACATCCTCGCGCCCAGCAAAGAGTGACCTGAACAGGGCCACCTTCTCCTCCGGCGACGAATGACGGTCGACCAACATGGTTGGCCGAGCCATCGATTCTGTGTTCGTGAACAGGGTCGCTTTCCACGGGGTGGTCGGCTCTCGACGGGCGGGATCGTCGAGACCGAGCAGATCCCTCAGTCGAGCATTCTCCGCTCGAAGCGCTTGAATCTCTGCCTCCAAACGGGCTGCCTGGTCATCTCCAGCCGTGTCATCGGGTTGGTGGGCCACGTTCGGATCAGAAACGCTCGAGGGCCAGGGCTGCGAAGCCAGGTATTCCGCCTGCGGCGAGCCGATCGAGAACCTCGGCCCGGGTCAACGGCACTCGTAGAGCGCCACCCATTGCGTCGACTACCCCAACCACGTCCCGAGGGTACCTCCGAAGAAGGTCGGTGAGGAAGGCGTCGGGGTTGCGGCGACGCGCCGGCGAGATATCCGCAGCGGGGTAACCGGCCCTATCAGCGGACAGCATCACTGTTGCCTTTCCGGCAACGGCGGCAGCGCTGTGGACATGGTCATCTGGGTCTGGTCCCGTCCGAGTCGCTACGAGCGGAAGATACTCCTGCGGTGCCACCCGGCCAGCAGGGAAGGCGGTGCTGATGCATTCGCAAAAATATCGGGCGCGCTCCACGGTGAGGCCCTTGTATTCCACAAGGACCCGTTCGACCTCGCTGAGAAGGTGATCCGACCACAACAGGTCGTACATCCCGAGCTCAGCAAGGCGCAGCACAAGATCAGCAAGCGAGATCGGGTACAAGGTCGCTGTGTCCACGAAAACGCGCTCAAGTCGCGGCATGGTGCACCCGGGCGGTCAGTACTGTGCCCCTCCGTCGACCAGCGTGTTCACGGCTTCAGAGATGTGGGTCAGTCGCTTGTCCCGGGCCTCACCGAATTCGAGCACATCGGCAACCCGAAGCCGCCGGTGACGGCTGCCTGGGAGTCGCCGACCTGGGAGCTTGCCCGTGTCCATGAGCCGATCGACGAACTGGCGTGAGATCCCGAGCAACTCTCCGGCTTCTGCAGGCGAGATCTCGGCGTCGCCACGTAACAGCACCACTTCGTCTCCAGTGGCGAGTTCCGATACCGCGGCAGCCAGAAATCGCGACAACTCCTCTGATGACAATCGCTCTCCGTCGGGCTGCTCCACGATCACCTCGGCGCCAGCTTCGAGGGCGCGGCGCAGTCGATCTCGTTGAGCTTTAGACACTCGGAATGATGCTGACGGGACAAACACGGTCTTGGCCATGGGTTGGAACCTCTCCACAGAAAGAATAGCAGGAAGTGTCCTAACTGCAACCTACCTCCAAGAGATAGTGTCGTTCGTTGAGAACCGCCATGAGAACAAAAGCTCGGGAAACGGTGGAAACTGTTGGCGATCGGTGGCCATCGTTGACCGACGGTGCCTGTGGATATGTCCATACTGGGAGGCAATTCTGGCCGTTTCCGGCCGCCCCTGGCATCTCTTGCCCAACGGCCGGCCCGAACTACGGATCAGAAGGTTGGGGGTTCGAATCCCTCCGAGCGCGCTTTTTAAGGTTGACCCGGTTGGGTGGACCAGGTCAGAGACTTGCACTGCGGTGATTGAGATGCCCGCATGCCCAGGTTGGAAGAGACGGTCTTGAGGTCGACGCCGGCCGCGACTGCCAGGCTGGCAGCGGAGTGTCTGAGATCAAGGAGTCGCACCTCCTTGGTGGGTGATGACAACCGCGAGGGCACTCCTGATTCGGATCTGGTGCGATTCTTCTTTTGAGCCATAACGCGGCGAGATTCAGACGGGTGGCACTACATAGGGAAGCCAGCCGGATTCCCGGCGGCAGGCACAACGAGAGCCGTCCCGTCAGGACCTGTTAGTAAATAAACCCCTACGGATCAACCGCAGGGTTTGGGTCAAGTCTCAAGCAGGCACAATTCCTGCTTATTCGCCAACCCGAGGACTCGTGAGGGCGAGAACCTCTCCCGTCGAAACACTCGGATCCCAATCTTCGTAGTTCCGCGTCGAAAGCATGACGTTGATCGGCCAACCCGGGCGTTCGTGCGACGACTACGAAACGGACGCGCGAACAGCAGATGAAACCCTGGTGACGCACTTTAAGGACGGCATAAGAGTGGGGTACAAACATCTCCTCGAACTCGCGACATTTCTGGCGTGGTCGGGTGCGTCCATCAGATCACTCTAGAAGGAGACGGCGGTGTTCTTAAGTCGCGTGTTCGCGAAGGTACCCAGTAGTGTCGTGATTGCCTCGGTCATCATGGCCGTGCTGACGTCGGTCATTGCGACCGGTCCGATCACCAAGGCCTTCGCCTTCTCGCCAGGGAGCGGGACTTTCGTCCCCGGCGACCTACTGGTCTCGACGAGCCAGTGGCAGCAAAACGCGAACGTTACCGCCGGCACTACTCAGCTGCCCCCGAACTGCGGCGTCGCCCCCTACACCGCCGCCACGTGTGCGACTGCAGTAGCTGGTGGTACATACCCGTACGTCTTTGACAATGACGCCGTCGACGGGAGCTTCGGCGTGGCCCAGCCGATCGTCATCGACGAGATCACCCCGACCGGCACGCCGGTCGACTCCGTGACCGTGCCGAACAGCCTGCAGTCCGGCATCACCTCGTCGAGCGACCAGATGGTGACCAGCTTCTCGTCCAAGTCCGAGCTCGCGCTGAACCAGTCGACCGACGGCAGTTACATCACCTTCATGGGCTACAACGCCCCAGTCGGCACCCTCGACGCCTCGAACTCCGACACCCCGGGTGACCTCGATCACACCAACAGCGACTCCGCGACCCCCACTTATCGGGTCGTGGCCCAGATGGACCAGTACGGCAACCCCGCCTTCACCGAGACCAATGCCTACTCGGGCAACAACGGCCGGGCAGCGATCCTGGACCCCAGCACGAACACCATCTTGACTGTAGGGAATGCCGGCAACGGCGCGAACCCGGAGCCGCAGACCGTCGTCCAGGGCGTCGGATCCCAGATCATGTCCCTGGCCTCCGGTCCCGAGGCGTCCCAGAGCCCGGGTCAGCCCACCCCCGCGGGCAACTTCAACATCACCCAGCTCGGACTCGCTGCCGACAAGTCGGCCAAGGACGACAACTTCCGCGGCCTGACCGCCAACAACGGTGTGCTCTACTTCTCCAAGGGTAGCGGCAGCAACGGCGTGAACACTGTGTACTTCCTCGACACCACCGGTACCGCCTGCCCGAGCGGGGGCGTCGGGGTTCCGGCCTCGGGAGCCACCTTGCCGGTCGCGGGCTCGTTCACCTCTCCGACCTACACCGCCAATGGCACCGACCCGGAGCTAACGCCGACCAACACATGCATCCTCAAGGGGTTGCCGACGGTGCTCGCCAAGTCCGCACCGAAGACTGGCGTGACCGGCGCCTTCGACTTCCCGTTCGGGATCTGGTTCGCCAACTCGACCACGATGTACGTGGCTGACGAGGGTTCCGGCGATTCCACCTACTCGGCGAGCACCGGCCCCCTCGGCGAGTACACCATCGCCGCAGGCCAAACCAATGCCGGCCTGCAGAAGTGGAGCTTCAACGGAACGCAGTGGGTCCTCGACTACGTCCTCCAGAACGGGCTCAACCTCGGCCAGCCCTACGGTGTGAGCGGGTACCCGAGCGGCCCGAACACCTACACGGTCGGCGCCACTACGACCACGGTGGGCCAGCAGTGGGACCCGGCCACCGACGGCCTGCGCAACCTGACCGGGAAGGCCAACAGCAACGGCACGGTCTCCATCTGGGCTGTGACGTCGACGGTGAGCGGGAGCGGCGACCAGGGGGCCGACCCCAACGCCTTGGTGTCGATCACCGACACCCTCTCCGACACCACCGCATCGCAGGCATCCGGCGAGACCTTCTCGACGGCGATGGCGCCGGCGAACGAACAGGTCATCCGGGGCGTCGCATTCGTACCCACGACGCCGCCAGACCCGAACCTGCCCGAGACGCCGTGGGTGCCTCTCCTCCCGATCGCCGCCGCCCTCGTCGGCACCGGCGTATTCTTCTGGCATCGGCGGCTTCGCCATCGGTACGCAGCCTGATCCCCGGTCAAATCTCTTCGGAAGGAATGTTTATTGTCCGACCACGCGCACCGGTCAGCGCCGTAGGAGAGGCTCCTCGGCGGCCGGACCCTCACGCTCACACTGATCCTGCCCCTCCATCTCAGTGGGGTGGGCATGGTTGGGGGACCTGACCCTGAGGGCGCCTGCCCTCTGACGCCAGGTCCGAAACGGGGTCGAGCACTGGCCTGCGACCTCTTGATTCCGCCAGTCGTTCTACTTCAGTGATCGGGTGACCACCGTGGCCGACGCATATGCGACACCGCGTTCGCCATGAAAAGTCCCGTAGCATTGACACCGTGCCTTCCGACTCGATGCCAGCAGCCGTCTACGTTGGCGACGGCAGGATCGCGGTTGAGGAGGTCCCCTGCCCAGTGCCGGGACCCGGCGAGGTTCTCGTCGAGATTGCCGAGTGCGGGATTTGCGGATCCGATCTGCACATGGTCCTGGAGCGTTACGCCAAACCGGGCGCCATTCTCGGCCACGAGTGGTCGGGCGTTGTGGCCTCTGCGCCTAGCGGCTCCGGCTGGTCTCCCGGTGATCGGGTGGTGGGGAATCCGACTCCGGGGTGTGGCGTGTGCCGGCCCTGCCGACGGGGCCGCCCTTCGGTGTGCCTCACGCGTGCCTCGGTGGCCTACCTTGGTTACCGGGGTGCGTTCTGCCGCTACAAGACCGTGTCGGCCGACGGCCTGATTCGGATTCCGGATTCTCTCCCGACCAGAGTGGCCGCTCTGGCCGAACCGATGGCGATAGCCCTACACGCACTTCGGGTGGGTGGTGTCGGCCCTGATGATCGAGTGCTCGTCACCGGGACGGGCCCGGTAGGTCTGCTGATTATCGCTGTTTTACGCGCACAGGGGATCTCCGACATCACCGCGAGTGAGCCTTCACCTGTCCGGCGCCAACGGGCACTCGACGTCGGAGCCACCCGGGTGGTTACACCGGACGCGCTGGTTGACCCACCCATGGGTGCACCGGTGGCGGAGCCCTACTCAGTGATCTTCGAATGCTCGGGACATGCCAGCGCCGTGGAGGCCGCTCTCGGCCAACTCGACTATGCGGGCACCCTGGTGATTGTCGGTACCGGGTTCGAACCTCCCCGATTCAACCAGAACCGCTTGATCATCTTTGAACTCGAGATCGTCGGGGCCTATAATTACGATGAAGACGGTTTCCGGTCGGCGGTCGACTTGTTGAATAGCGGGAAATTGCCGCTTGAGTCATTGATCGAACCCGATGACATTCCGCTCAGTGAGGTGATGGACTCGATGGAACGGCTTTCCCGAGGTGAGATCGCCAGCAAGGTGATGGTCCGACCGAGCATGTCGTCATGAGCAGCACCTCATTTGCCCCCCGGATCAACCACGTGGCGATCAGCGTAGATGCGGATGTCCTCAACGATGAGGGGCGGGCTGCGCTCCTCGACTTCTACTCCGAGGTATTCGGATGGACCGAGGGAGACAACAGCACCGAGAAGGGGAATCCCCTTATCCTCGTCACCGGGGAATGGCGTCAGTTCGTCTATCTGCTCCCGGCAAAGGACGATTTCATGGTCACTCCGGACATGGACCACTTCGGAATGGAGGTGTCGTCCAAAGATGAGTTGATGGAAATCCTGGAAAGGGTAAAGGTGTACCAAGGCAAGGACGACCGCGTCCACATCACGGACGTAGGAACCATGGTCACCCACCACAACGACGGCGAACATACTCTCACCAACGTGTACATTGAGTTCTTGATCCCGCTGTGGATCGAGCTCCAGTACATCGAGCGCCGTTCCGAAGACTAAATTTCCGCTCCGCTGATGGGAGCGTTGACGGCAAGCGAAGTTTCGACACGACAGTGTTGATCGAAAGGGTGTTTCCACTTCAAGCGCTGGGTCGCACTTTCAAATTGTGAGGTCGTAGAGCTCAACGTCGAGCCCCTTGATGCGGGTATGTTCGACCAGTTCGAATCCAAGCTTGTTGAGAACATTCCGCGAGGCGTGGTTGTGAGTATCGATAAACGCAAATAGCTGGCCATGCCACGTCTCACGTGCCAGTGCAAGAATGGCTCGTCCGGCCTCCGTGGCAAATCCATGACCACGGGACTCGGCGACGAGTCTGTAGCCGAACTCAAGCCGCTGCTCTCCCAGGAACTCGAAATAGTCAACGCCGGAGTACCCGATGATGACGCCTGTTGCCGTCTCAACGATGGCCTGTTTGCAGAACGGAATCTCCGCCGATAGGGCGAGCATGCGGTCAAAGCGAAGGTGCGCAGCGTTTTTGCCAAGCGGGCCAGATCTCGAAAACACCATAAAGTTCGAGTCTGAGAACAGATCGAGAAATCGACTTCGGTCCGGTTCGCTGACCGGACGTATCTCGAGCGACAGCCCACGTGGTCGGTCAACGGCTGGGTGACGCAGGATGGCTGACCGCTCGTGTCCAAGCCATCGTCACAAGGCAGAACGGCCTACGGGACCGGCTCGACTGCCGTGAGGTGTGTTGCGAGGACCTTTGGCCCTGTCTGAATCCCATTCGCTCTGATTGGCTCGTAACATGCGGATCGGCGGTGCAGAGCGCAATCGGCCGGACATCCCACCCATTCACCGAAATCTGGTGCTCGCGGTGCTCTGCGTCTCACTGTTGATCGTCTCACTCGACGACACCATCCTGAATATCGCCCTACCCGCACTCGTCAGAGACTTGAAGGCAACGGAGTCACAGCTCCAGTGGATAGTCGATGTCTACGCCTGCGTGTTCGCGGGTCTCTTGCTGGTCGCCGGCGGGGTGGGTGACCGAGTAGGGCGGAAGAAGGTCCTTTGTATCGGGCTGATCGTCTTCGCCGCAGGTTCCGCCGCCTCGGCCTTTTCAACCTCCGTCACCGCCCTGATCGCAGCGCGGTCGGTGATGGGTCTCGGGGCCGCATGCATCATGCCGGCGACATTGTCGATCATCACGGATGTGTTCAGAGGTTCTGAGGAACAGGCCCGGGCGATCGGAATCTGGTCGGGCACCACTGGCCTGGGCATCGCCATCGGCCCCATCGCTGGTGGCTGGTTGCTTGCCCACTTTTGGTGGGGATCGGTCTTCCTTATCAACGTCCCCGTAGCGATCCTTGGCATGCTGGCAGCGTTCCGCTGGGTTCCCGAGTCCCGTGATCCGGCCCGCCGCCCGATCGATTCATTCGGTGCGGTGCTCTCAACGACCGGACTGGCCATGCTTCTCTGGTCGATAATCGAGGCTCCGTTGCGAGGGTGGGGTTCCACGCTCGTCCTGGGGGTCGGGGCAGGCGCACTGGCGATTCTGGGCTTGTTCGTGGCTTGGGAACGCCGCAGCCCGCACCCGATGCTCCTGCTACCGGTGTTTGGGGACCGGCGTTTTTCCGTAGCCATGTCGGCGGTCGCCTTGGCGGTGTTCGCCCTGATGGGTGCGCTCTTCGTGCTGACCCAGTTTCTCCAGTTCTCGCTCGGCTACTCGGCCCTGTCTACCGGCGTCCGCATACTGCCCATTGCCGCGGTGCTCGGTGCTTCGGCTCTCGTCTCGACCCGCCTGGATCGATGGCTCGGCACGAAGGTGGTTGTGGCGGCAGGCCTGGTACTTGTGGCGGGAGGCCTCTGGCAACTCACCACCATGACCACGGCCAGCGGTTTTGGTGATGCCTTGATAGGCATGATCCTCCTGGGCGCCGGCGCCGGGCTCATCATCGCTCCGGCCACGGCCTCGGTCATGGGGGCACTGCCCCGCCAACGGGCGGGGGTGGGATCGGCCACCAACAGCACGGCACTGCAGATCGGCGGTGCGCTCGGCGTGGCGGTCATAGGGTCCGTGCTCTCATCCCGCTATCAGAGCGGGATGAGAGCGGTTCTGCACGGCCGGCCGGTCCCGGCTGCGGCAGCGCATGCCATTCTTGGCTCCATCGGAGGAGCGCTCGTCGTAGCGCACATGGCCGGCGGAGAACTGGGTCACGAACTTGCGGCGGCGGCCCGGCTCTCATTCGTCGACGGAATGGACCGGGCGTTGCTGGTCGGTGCAGTCGTCGTGGCGCTGAGCGCCGTTCTGGTCCTGATCGCTCTGCCATCCCGAGCCCGAGGGCTGCCCTGGCGACGTGGGGACCCTGCCCCCAGCTCGATCCCGTCACCTGAAGCCACGAGCCGCCAACCGGCGGGGCCTTCGGATCAGACCGATGCGGACTTGTTGGGAGCTGGAGTGCATGGTCGCAACGAGAGTGCGCTGCTGTCCGCCGAGAAAGGGCCGAGCCTGCCAGCACGAGCATCTGGAGTGCTCAATGCCGTCGATTTTCGATACACCGCTACCTCGTCCGAAGGACCATGAGCGCAGGCAGGCCCTGGAGTGGCCCAGAGAAATGGCGTGCCAGATCACCTCAAGGGGCTTCTCGAAAGTGGGGGACGTCATTTGCTCCTCGCTCACGGTGGGACGTCTGGCCCTTTGCACGGGCGAGGCGACCACGTAGCCTCGTGAGATGGATATCGGCGACGAAGCGGTGATGGATCGTCACGGCTTCGACCTCCTGCTCGACCTCCTGCGCCGACGGGGTCTTCGGACCATTGGGCCGGTCGTGCGCGATGGGGCCATCATGCACGGCGAGGTCTCGTCAACCGCCGACCTACCCGAGGGCTGGCACGACCACACGTCGCCGGGGAACTACCGGCTCACCAACGACGAAGGTCCCGAGCTGTTCGGCTGGGCCGTAGGACCCGAATCTTGGAAGTCCGAATTCTTCCTCCCCACAGAGACGGTGTGGCGGGCCACCGTCGACAACGGTGAGGTGACCTTGTCCGATGTGAAGGACGAGCCGAGTCCCGTGGCAATTGTCGGGGCGCGGCCCTGCGAGATTGCGGCACTCGGTGTTCTCGACCGGGTGCTCCGCAACGGAGCGGTGCCCGACGATTGCTATGTGGCACGTCGAGACGGCGCGTTCGTCGTAGTGGTCGAGTGCGGTTCCCCTTCGGGCACCTGCTTCTGCACCTCCATGGGGACCGGGCCGGCCGCCAGCACCGGCTACGACTTGGCCCTCACCGAGTTAACGGGTCCGGGGGAACTCGAGCACGAGTTCTACGTGCGGATTGGCTCGCTCGCGGGCGCGGAGGTAATGGCTCTCGTGCCCAACCGTCCCGCCGATGACGTCCTGCGCTCCCGCCGTCAGGCGGTTGTCGACCGCGCCACCGAAAGGATGGGTCGCACTCTCGACACGGATGGCCTACCCGGGCTCCTGGCCCGAAACCTCGAACACCCGCGGTGGGCCGACGTGGCCGAACGCTGTTTGTCCTGCGGCAATTGCACCCTGGTGTGCCCGACCTGCTTCTGTAGTGACGTCAAGGACACCACAGATGTCAACGGCACGGTTGAGCGTCGGCGGCACTGGGCCTCGTGTTTCGACCTCGATCATTCCTACCTGCATGGTGGAGCGGTCCGGCCCACAACATCGTCGCGCTATCGACAGTGGATGACCCACAAGCTCTCCACCTGGTGGAACCAGTTCGACGAGTCCGGCTGTGTCGGCTGTGGACGCTGCGTCGCGTGGTGCCCCGTCGGTATCGACATCACCGAGGAGGCTGCGGCCATTCGGGCGACTGATGGTGCCTCACTCATGGATACGATTGCCCAAGCGAGGAACGAATCGTGAGTGAAGCGGATGGGGCCATAACCCGAGCGATGACCGGGCACGCTTTCCTCGCTGGCGCTTCTCCCCGCACCATTGAGCTGTTTTCGGAGGGGGCGAGGCTCGAAGAGTTCGAGACGGGTACGTTGCTTCTTCGAGAGGGCGAGCACGCTGACACCCTCTATCTCCTCACCGAGGGGCGGGTGGCCATTGAGATCCATTCGCCATCACAAGGACCTTTGACAATCGATATCGTCAATCCGGGTCACGTCGTCGGGCTCAGCTGGGCGGCCCCTCCTTTCCGTTGGCAGTTTGACGCTCGGGCACTTGAACCTGTCAAAGCCGTCGCTCTCGATGCACCGCGTCTGTTCGAAAAATTGGCACTCCACCCTGAAGCGGCGGCCGAATTGCACCGGCGACTCAGTGCAGTCATGTTGTCGCGGCTACAGGCCACGCGAATCCGACTCCTCGACCTCTATGCAAATGCCAGCCGTCACTGAGCGCGCCGCCGGACTCCTGGCCGGGTATGGCCCACTCACTCCGTTGCCGTATCGGATCGTGGATCGGAGAGTTGAGCTCGAAGACGTCGTCACCTTGTCGGTGGCCCCGTCGTCGGCGCCGTCCGTCGAACCCCGACCCTTCCGCCACGGGCAATTCAACATGCTCACGGCCTTCGGGGTAGGTGAGGCGGCCATATCCGTCTCGAGTGCGCCTGGCGCGGATGGACCTCTCGAGCACACGATTCGCGACGTGGGCGCCGTCACTCATGCCCTCTGTGCCGCTCCTGTGGGATCGACCATCGGAGTTCGTGGTCCCTTTGGACACGATTGGGACCTGGCCTCCGTCGATGACGGGATGGACGTCGTCGTGGTGGCCGGCGGGATCGGTCTGGCCCCACTCCGTGGGGCTGTGCGGGACCTGGCAGGGCGATGTCAAGGGCGGGCTGGGCGGACTTTCGTGCTGGTTGGCGCCCGCTCGCCCGATCAGATCCTGTTCCCCGGAGACCTCGAGGAGTGGCGCGCCGCGGGAATCTACGTTGACGTGACGGTCGATATCGGCGCGCCTGGTTGGGTCGGCTCGGTCGGCGTCGTCACCGTGGTGCTCCCTCGGGCGCCCTTCGAGCCCGCCAACACCGTGGCGTTGCTCTGCGGGCCCGAGATCATGATGCGCTTCGCGGCCCGACAGCTCGTTGACCAGGGGGTCGACCCCGGACGCATCCGTGTGTCACTCGAACGAAACATGCAGTGTGGGGTGGGACTCTGCGGCCATTGTCAGCTAGGCCCTCTCCTCCTCTGTCGGGATGGGCCCGTTGTGACCTATGGAGGCGTGGCCGACAAGCTGTTCATGGAGCGGAACCGGTGACCGAGGGGGAATCCGGTACACCGGAGACCCGTCCGACGTTGGCCGTGTGGAAGTTCGCGTCCTGTGACGGGTGCCAGCTCAGTTTGCTCGACTGCGAAGACGAACTACTTGCCCTCACAGGTATCGTGCGTATAGCCCATTTCACCGAGATGTCGCGGGCGACCGTTGACGGACCCTACGACGTCTCATTGGTCGAGGGTTCGATCACGACGCCCGACGATGCGGTGCGGATTCGCGAGATCCGGGCCAGCTCCCGTCGGCTCATCACCATTGGGGCATGTGCGGCGGCCGGGGGTATTCAGGCCTTGCGAAACTTCGCAGCCGAGGGTGCATTCGTGGGTGCCGTCTATGCCCACCCCGAGTACATCTCTTCACTGTCGACGTCGACGCCCATCTCGGCACACGTCGCCGTGGACCTCGAGATCCAGGGCTGCCCTATTGACCGCCACCAGCTGTTGGAGGTGATTACGGCAGAGCTTGCCGGGCGTAAACCGTTCCTTCCTACGCACACCGTCTGTCAAGAGTGCAAAGGTCGCAACACCGTGTGCCTCCTGGTGGCTCACGGTACGGCCTGCATGGGACCGGTCACCCGTGCCGGTTGCGGCGCCCTGTGTCCGGCCGTGGGCCGGGGCTGCTTCGGTTGCTTCGGTCCGTCAGAGGGGGCGAACACTGCCGCACTGGCGCGGCGCCTGCGCGAGAGCGGCCTGGAGCCCGTGGACGTTTCGCGCCTCTTCGCCACCTTCTACTCAGGCAATTCCGTGTTCGCCGAGCAATCACACACCCTGGCCGACCGCGTTGAGCTCCGTGCGGACGCAGAGACCGAGGTGCATCCATGACCCACGGGTCGAGTGTCCACCGGACCGTGTCGGTCGAAGGACTTTCACGCGTAGAGGGCGAAGGCTCGCTCCATGTGGAGGTTCGCGATGGCGTTGTCGAGCAGGTCGCGCTCAATATCTTCGAGCCGCCGCGCTTCTTCGAAGCGTTCCTGCGGGGACGCGGCGCCTTGGAGGCACCTGATATAACCGCCCGCATCTGCGGCATCTGCCCGGTCGCCTACCAGATGAGCGCNNCTCCTCTACTGCGGGGAGTGGATCCAGAGTCACGCCCTGCACATCTATCTGCTTCACGCTCCAGACTTCCTGGGCTGCGCTGACGCGGTGGAACTGGCAGAACTGGATCGCGCTGCCGTCGAACGCGGTCTGGCGATCAAGAAGATCGGCAATCTCCTCATGGCCACCGTGGGCGGCCGCGCCATTCATCCCGTCAATGTGCAGGTGGGGGGCTTCTACTCCGCTCCCGCACCCCCCGAGATTGCGGCATTGGCCGATCCGTTGCGACGCGCCCGTGATCTGGCGCTCGAGACAGTGTCATGGGTGGCGGGGTTCGATTTCCCCGACATGGCGGGGGACTACCACTTCGTCTCGCTGCGCTCTCCGCGCCACTACCCGATCGAATCAGGCCGCATCGCCTCCAGCGATGGGCTCGATCTGTCACCGTCTGCCTTCAATCAAATGGTGGTCGAGGAACATGTGGCTCGATCCACGGCGCTCCATGCTCGGTTGGCCGGGCAGCGCGACTACCTCACGGGCCCGCTCGCCCGCTATGCGCTCAACTCATCCGTCCTTCCCCAAGTGGCTCGCGAGGCCGCAACGGCGGCGGGGTTGGGACCGGTTGTCACCAATCCGTTTCAGAGCATTGTCGTCCGGGCCGTGGAGCTCGTCTTCGCGTGCGATGAGGCTCTCCGATTGGTGGAGTCCTATGAAGCCCCGAACCCGCCGGCCACCGACGTTCCGCTCCGGGCCGGGGTCGGCGTCGGGGTCTCAGAGGCACCACGCGGCTTGCTCCTGCACGCCTATACGCTCGACGCTGCCGGCGACATCACGACCGCCCGCATCGTGCCGCCGACTTCGCAGAATCAGATCACGATTGAGGCCGACCTGCGACGAGTGGTGCAGGGCGCACTGGATCTGTCCGATGCCGATCTGGGCTTGCGTTGCGAGCAGGCGGTCCGCAACCACGACCCGTGTATTTCCTGCGCGGCACATTTTCTCGACATTACGGTTGTCCGGGCGTGACTGACACGGTGATTGGGGATCCTGTGGCAACGGCATCCCGTAGCGAAGACCTCCCGCGCGTGGTGGTGGCCGCAATGGGAAGCGAATACCGCCGCGACGATGGTGCCGGGCTGGCGGCAATGGCCATGGTGGCTGAGCAATGTCCGGACGTCCTTGTGGGGGGTCCTCTGTGTGACCCGCTCGACGTGCTCGGAATGTGGGATGGGGCCGACCTGGCAGTGATTATTGATGCCGTGTCTTCTGGAGCCCCTCCAGGGACGGTCCACCTGGTGGAGTTGGACCCCGCTCTCTCGAGGCCGCCGGACGACGACCAGCGCTCCGTCGGTCCGAACAGCACCCACGGTATCGGGCTGGTCGGCGTCTACCGTCTGGCCCGGGCAATCGGGCGGGCCCCCGCAAAGGTGGTGGTCGTCGGTATCGAGGGCCTGGATTTCGGGCAAGGGGTCGGGCTGAATGCTGCCGTGCAGGAAGGGGTCACCCATGCGACGCGTCACGTCGTGGAGCTGATCGGGGAGGTAGGCCGATGTGCCTGAGCAGGCTCCATCGGGTGCGGTCGGTGACTGGACCGGGCAGGGTGACGGTGGAGGACATGAACGGGCGACGGCACGAAGTGTCGCTGTTGGCTCTCGAGCCGAGAGAGCCCGACCCCGTGCCGGGGGATTGGCTGGTGGTGCATAGCGGATACGCCATCGACCGGGCGGAGGTTGCAGAGGCAGCGATGGTCCTGGCCGAGCTCGGACGAGGCGGAGCATCCACGCTCCCTTCGGTGGGCCGGCTTCCGTGACGATCGTGCTGCGATGAGTCAGCCGCCGCTGGGCCCTTTGCTCTTTGCGCGTTACGCCTACCCGCCCAACGAGCTCGGATACTGCGGGCCCCCGGACTCGGCTTCCCTGCTTGAAGCGTCGGAAGACTTCGATGTGGCGCGGCTGTGCCAGCTGGCTACCAAGTTCTCCGGCGCATGGCCTTATCTCGAGCTCATCGCCGATCGCAACGGGATCACCGATCCGCTGGACGCCCGAGTGGTCGAGGCCTATTGGGTCGGCAATGCCTTGCTCGAGCACGTCCCGGTTTCGGCTTTGGTGTCTTCGCTGCGAGACCGTTTTGGGGGAAGTGCTGGTCACAGGTTCGGGCCCATGGCTTCGACCGTACCGCTGGGAGGAGTGTGTCACCACAGCCTCCACGTCTTCGCCGTCTATCCGTGGCTGGGATTATTGCGCTCGGGGATAGACGGCCCCCCGCTCACGGTGCTCGACCGGTGCCGGATCCGGTGGGGTCGCGTCGAATCGGTGTCGGGCGACCAGGTGACAGTACGGAACCGGGTCCTGGTCTTCGAGAAGTCACAGCTCATGCTTGGACCTGAGCGGTCGGAGGTGGCCCGCCGCAGCATCGATGGCATCGGTCTCGCCCCCGACGTAGAAGTGAATGACATCGTCTCGCTCCATTGGGACTGGGTGTGCGATCGGCTTTCACCAGAAGGGCTGGCCTCGTTGAAAGGGTGTACGGCGGTCAACCTGGCTGCCGTGAATGCCCTTCCGGTGTCTGGGATGGCCGGCGAGGGCGAATCTTGAACCACGGGTGACCTTTGGCCCTACTCGGGCCCCCGATTGCGTCGCAACCTCTCAAGAGAGCAGTCGCTCGAAAGGAGGCGAGGCCAACGATGAAGACCGTGTTCATCAACCCGGAGCGGTGCATCGGTTGTCTCCAGTGCGAGTTGGCATGTGCCGTCGAGCATTCTGAGAGCAAGGACGAGAAGTGTGCCTTCCTCGAGACGCCCGTACCCCGCAAACGCGTCCATGTCCAGGCGGGACCCCTTCCCACCTTCGCGTTTCCCAACCGATGCCGGCACTGTGACCCCGCCCCCTGTCTACAGGTGTGCCCTACGGGCGCCATTTCTCGAGATGAGGAGCATGGCCTCATCCTGATCGATGCGAAGAAATGCATCGGGTGCGCCATGTGCGCGGTGGTCTGCCCCTTCGACGTGGTGACTTTCCACCCACTGGCCGAGGGTCCGACTCCGCAGGTAACCGTGGCCGTCAAGTGTGACGGGTGCGTTGAACGGGTAAGCCGCGGCGATACTCCCGCATGTGTGGAGGTGTGCAAGGTTGACGCACTTGTCTTCGGGGAATTGAATGAGCTCGTCGCCGCCGGCCGTGTGCGTGAAGCAGGAGCGGTGCTCGCTGCAGCGGGGTCCACCCCCACGGTGACGCCGGATGGCGACCCCCTCGCCCTCTGGCACGCATGGGGCTTGGCCGAGATGACCGCAGCACGGGCCGCATCCGCCCGTGTCCCGCTCGCTCACGGTGCGCCAAATGGTCGTGCCGGAGCCGCCCCCGCCACAAGAGTCGAGAACGAAGGAGGACCACAATGAGTGGAACCAGTACAAACGGCCGCTCCAAGAGTCTGTCCATCAACAGGGACGCCCAAGTCATGATCGACCAGGCCAGGGCGGAGGGCATCGCCACCGTTTGGGACCGCTTGGCCGACCAGCAGCCACAGTGTGGGTACTGCGCGCTCGGGTTGAGTTGCCGCAATTGTGCAATGGGTCCGTGCCGGATTGACCCGTTCGGAGAAGGCCCCCAAAGAGGCGTGTGCGGAGCGGACGCCGATGTCATCGTCGCCCGCAATCTGGGTCGGACGATCGCCGCAGGGTCGTCGTCGCACTCGGACCACGGGCGGGACATTCTTGAAGCATTCGGTCAATTGGCGCGCGGGGAGACCACCGGGTATCGCATCGTCGATGAGGAGAAGTTGCGCCGAATCGCCGGTGAAGTTGGGGTGACGACCGACGGCCGTACGGTGGAGGAAGTTGCCATTGATCTCGCAGACGTGCTCCAAGAGGACTACGGCACGCGCCGCGGATCACTCTCGTTCACCGCGCGTGCACCCGGCGCTCGCCGTGACAAATGGGAGGCGGCTGGGATTACGCCGCGGGGGATTGACCGGGAGAACGTCGAGATGTTGCACCGTACGCACATGGGGGTCGACAACGACTACGTGAACACCCTGTTGCACGCGCTCCGGACGGGGTTGTCTGACGGCTGGGGCGGATCGATGATCGCCACCGAACTGTCCGACGTGATGTTCGGCACCCCGACCCCGGTGATGTCGGAGGTCAACCTGGGTGTCTTGAAGACGGATCAGGTCAATATCGCCATGCACGGGCACAATCCTCTGCTCTCAGATGTGATCTGCGCTGCCGCCCAAGACCCCGATCTCGTTGAGCTTGCCCAGTCGGTCGGTGCCAAGGGCATCAATGTCGTCGGACTGTGTTGCACGGGTAACGAGATGCTCATGCGTCGCGGCGTCCCAATAGCTGGCAACCATCTGATGCAGGAATTGGTCCTCATCACCGGAGCGCTTGAGGCGATGGTGGTCGATTATCAGTGCATCATGCCTTCGATCGTCGACGTGGCGAAGTGCTACCACACCAAGATCATCTCCACCTCCGACAAGGCCAAGTTCACCGGTGCGACGCATATATCGTTCGACCCCGGGCATGCCGCCGAGGTCGCCGAGCGGATCGTGCGCACCGCGATCGAGGCCTATCCCGATCGAAACCACGGGCGTGTGCGAATTCCGGGCCAACCGGTGAAGATGATGGGGGGATTCTCGGTCGAGGCCATCTTGGGCGCCCTTGGCGGTACTCCCAAGCCGTTGGTCGACGCCATTGCCGCCGGTTCGATTAGAGGCGCGGTAGCCGTGGTCGGTTGCAACAACCCCAAGCTTCCGCAAGACCTTGAGCACATCGAGCTCACCCGACGTCTCATTGAGAATGACATTCTGGTCCTTGTGACCGGCTGCGCCGCTGTCGCGAACGGCAAATCAGGCCACATGGTGCCCGAAGCATCCGCCATGGCCGGGCCGGGGCTGCGCGCCGTCTGCGAAGCCCTCGGCATCCCGCCGGTCCTTCACGTGGGCAGCTGTGTCGACAACAGTCGGATCATGGTGCTGGTGGCGGCGCTGGCCGACTACCTCGGCGTCGACATCGACCAGTTGCCCGTGGCCGGTGCGGCACCCGAGTGGTATTCGGAGAAGGCGGTGGCCATCGGGGCCTATGTAGTGGCCTCGGGAATAACCACCGTGTTGGGTGTGCAGCCTCCGGTCTTCGGCAGCCCGCACGTTGTGGATCTGCTGGCCAACGGGCTCGAGGGGGTCGTCGGGGCGACGTTTGTTGTCGAGCCTGACCCGGCCAAGGCCGCCCTCTTCATCCGCCGGCACATCGAGACAAAGCGGCAAGGGTTGGGTCTTCCCTTCGTCGAACCCGACACGATGCGTATTGACGACAACGACTCGGCTCCAATGGTGCTGATTGGTGCCGCGGTGGAGGGGTGAGCATCCATGTGTGACACCTGCGGAGGCCATGACGGATCGACCTTGCCCATCCACGGGACGAAAGCACACGACCACAGCGGCGGTATCCGTGTCGTCGTTGTCGGCAAGGGCGGAGTGGGCAAGTCGACGTTGAGCGCCGTCATGGCCCGCCAGATGGCCCGCGGCGGCTGGCGAGTGGTTGCAGTGGACGCCGACGAGCAGCGCAATCTGGCGGCGACTCTTGGCCTGGGGCCGGTCGAATCCATGTCCATCGTCCCCGTGTCGGAGAACGCCGAGTACGTCCGTGAGAAGACCGGTGCCCGGCCGGGGGAGGGCGCAGGAGGGCTTCTCGTGCTCAACCCCGACACGACCGATCTGATCGAGAGATTGTCCGTGGAAGCGCCCGACGGTGTGCGGTTGATCGTCATGGGGGGCGTGCGTGAGGCAGGCGGCGGCTGCCTCTGTCCTGAGACCGCCCTGATCTCGAGCGCCATCGGCGGGATGCACCTCCACGACGAGGACGTGGTTGTCATGGACACGCATGCCGGTGTGGAGCATTTCGGACGCGCTTTGGCGCGTGGCTTTGACTCCGTCGTGGTGGTCGTCGAGCCGACGTTCAACTCGGTCCAGGTCGGCGTTGAGTCGGGAGTCCTCGCGCGCGAATTGGGGATCAACGACATCCATCTGGTCGTCAACCGGGTGAGAGCGGAAAGCGACCTTGGGCGCGTGTTGGCCTATGTCGACCAGTTGGGCGCTCCCGCATTCGACTCCGTGACGTCGTTGCCCTACGACGAGAAGGTGCTGTCGTGTGAACCCTCGGTGGGCGCACTTCTCGAAGGGTCTGCGATGGCGGACGCCGTCGGGATATTGTCCGCCAAAGTGGTGGGTCACGCCACCCGAGTGCCAGGCTTGGTGAGCTGATGCGGGCCGTCGTCATCGGCACCGGGCCGGCTGGTATCACCGCCGCCGAGACTCTGCGTCGGCTCGATCCGGCCGGCACGGTCGTTGCTCTATCTGCCGAGCCCTTCGCCCCTTACTCTCCCCCGGCCATGGCAGACCACTATTTGACGGGCCGCGATGAAACTCTCTATTGGAAGGGCCGCGACGTTGCGACGCGGCTGGGAATCGATGAACGGCGCGACGCACAAGTCGTACAGATTGATACGGACAATCGTGAGGTTGTGCTCGTCGACGGGCAGCGGGTCGGCTACGAGGGCCTGGTTGTGGCATCGGGTAGCCGCCTCCACGCACCCTTGGAGGGAGCCGATCTTCCCGGGGTGCTGGACTTCAAGTCACTCCGCACGGCGGACGAACTGGTGGGCCGTGTGCGCCGGGGCGAGGCGACGACCGCTCTGATTGTCGGCAATGGATTCATCGGCGTCGAGCTCTCACTGCTCTTGGCCGATCTCGGCGTCGACGTGACGCTGATAGGCCGCCGAAAGTGGATCATGCCCAGGGTGCTCGATCCACTCACTTCGACGGTAGCCGAAGCCGCTCTGATCCGGCATGGCGTGTCGCTGCGGCTCGGCGTGCAAGCAGAAGCTTTCGTTGGAAGTCCGTCCGTGAGCGGCGTGCGNNATCCATGTCGACGACCATCTTCAAACCTCAGTTCCGGGAATCGTCGCGGCCGGCGATGTGGCCGAAGCGGCCGACTGGTTGACGGGCGAACGGTACGTGCATGCCATCTTCCCCAACGCGGTGACCCAGGCGCCGATTGCTGCGGCGAACCTCCTTGGAGGTACGGTCCGTTACGAAGGGGCCGAGGCCATGAACAGCCTCAAACATCTCGGGGTCCCAATTGTTGCTATGGGCACGATCGAAGAGCCCGACGAGGTATTGCGCTGGCAGCAGGGTGGCGATCTGCGCTCGGTCTACTTGCGTGATGGTTGCGTCATCGGCGCGCAGTTGGCCGGTGATATTCGGGCCGCCGGTGTCTACCGTGCGCTCATGATGCGCCGATCGCGAGTCGCTCGCTTCGGGCAAAGGTTGGTTGAGCCCGGGTTCGGAATGGCCGACATCGTGTCCGATGCCCTGCGGCTCGGCGAGCCCGCTCGTGTTCCTGCCTGAGCGCGGGACAGCTCCTATATTGGCTGCTTAGGGGCAGCCTTCTTCACTCGCGTCAGGTTGCATCGGCTATCGGCGAAGGCCAAAGATCCTCGGGCTCCCTCCCGAGCGTTTCAGGGAGTAACCAGAAGAGTCCCACGATCAATGCGGCTGGGAGGAACGTCAACTCGGCAGCGAGGGCAAACTGGTTTCCCGCGTCGGCCACGGTTCCAAATATCAAAAGTCCGACACCCGCGCCCAGGACTCCAGCGACGACCCACCATCCGGCAACGGACGCTCGCACAGACGTAGGGAACAGCTCGGTCAAGAGCGCCCCCGCAGCGGGAGCGAGGATGGAACCCGCCATAACGCCACATATGTAGCCGGACAGAAGGGCAGCCCGTGATCCTTCATACGTGAGGACGCTGAACAGCGCCAAGGCGATCATGGCGACTGTCGCGGTCAACCGGCGGCCGATGTGGTCGGCCGACCAACGCCCGGCGAGGAGGCCAACCAGTCCGGACAAGCCGGCGCCCACGACCATGGCGGCCGTGACGTACCCCGACTGGTGCAGGACGTTTTGCGCGTACAGATAGACGAAACTGGTGGCGGGGCCGGTAATGACGGACACAGCGAAGGCCAGAATGCCGACGATGAGTATGCGGCGGCGGAACCTCGGGCCAACCGCTCCCAATACGGGCAGCGGACGTTCGGCCGAGACCTCGGAAATTCTGAATCGATCTGATTCTTCAATTCTCCTGCCGATGAACGGTACTGCGGCCAGTGGCAACACCGCGAGAGCGAAGATACCTCTGAAACCAAGGGAGTTGGAGGCCAAGCTGTGAATGAGAGCAATCAGGCCTGCCCCAACGCCATAGCCCGCTGCCGTCAGGGCGACTGCGGACGTTCGGTCACTCGATGCTGTCTGCTCGGCCGCCGCGACTTGTGCGAGAGCGTTCGTCGCACTCAAGAACGGTCGTCCGCAGGCAAAGATGACCACAAACGACCAGTACCCCGGGCTGGCTGCCGAGGCAACCGTTATGGTCAGCCCGAGCGACAATGTGGCAATGAGCATGATCCGCCGGCCGAACCGATCGGCCAGTCCGATCAGCGGCAAGCTTCCCAGTGAGGCCAGCCGGATAATGGCCAGGCCAACTCCGAGTTCCGTGCCCGAGAGACCTGCCTGATCGACGATTGTCGCCCCATGGGTCGCGCGCCCGAACTCACGGGCCACATCACCGAGTGCTGTGACGATGCCGAATTGGCCGAAGCCCGAGGCCAGAGCCGCCAGAGCGACCGCGATGACTGCACCGTCGGCCCACCGATGGAGGTGGAGGGTTCGCCCCACTGGGTGGAGCGGCTCGGATCCCGCAGCGGACATGCCCACAACAGTGACAGGCTTAGTCGTTCACGAACAACGACTTGGGCGTGTCATCAAATTATGGTGGGGGCGGCTCGTAGCTCTCGGGGCCGTTCGACCAACTCACGGACCCCCCGGCATCCTTCACCATGCGCTCGATCCCCGCCAGCGACAAGAACCCTGCTTCGTCCGGTGGATCGAGGTCATCGACCTGTATGGCGAAGTCCCGCCGACCCTCGGCCAACAACTCCTCGATTATCGGCATCACGCTGTTGCACGTCATGCCGTCCAGCACTCCAGCCATGCGTACGGTCACTGGTACCGTCTTAACATTCACCCAAAGCTCGAGAACCGGGTCCATCTTCCACGCGGTGTCGGGGTAGTCGACACTGCCGTGCTCTACGAGTGCCATTGTCACCACCGCCTTTCGCTTCCAGCATCCGTCGGGCGCCTTTCGACCACTAGGGCCAGAAGTCCCTAGTGACGCACATGACAAACGGAGGGGGGTGGCGTGCGGCCAGTGGTTCTGGACGACTGCTACGGAGTGACGGCTGCAGCCAGCCTCGACGTCATCGCCCGTCGAGGGGCACTCTCGGCGATCACCTTACCGTCTCGCATTTCAATTATTCGGTGGGCGCGGGCAGCGACCTCGGAGTCGTGGGTCACCATGACGATCGTCGTTCCTTGCCTGCTGAGTCGTTCGAGCAAATCCAAGAAGCGTTCCGTCGAGGCCGAGTCGAGGCTACCCGTAGGTTCGTCGGCCAGAAGGATCTTGGGGTCATTGGCCAGAGCTCGCGCGATCGCCACTCGTTGGCGCTCTCCTCCGGACAACTCGGTCGGGAGGCGATCTTCGCAGTCGCCAAGGTCTACTTCGACCAAGAGCTCACGAGCCCTCGTGTTTCGCTGGCGAGCCGACCGATGCGTTCCGAACATCGGGAGCACGACATTGGAGAGAGCGGTCAGCTGGGGGAGCAAGTTATGAAACTGAAATACGAGGCCGACTTCTTGGCGACGGTACCAGCTCAGATCGGCAATCTCGGCGAGATTCCTTCCACGGACGACCACTGACCCCGCAGTAGGAATATCGATGGCTCCAAGGAGATGAAGGAGTGTCGATTTTCCACAACCGGAAGGCCCCGTGATGGCTACCATTTCCCCGCAATCGACAGTGAGGTTGACCCCGTCGAGCGCGGTGACATGTCCAGGATAGATCCGAGTCACTCCGGCGAGCTCAACGTCGTGTTGGCGCACGATCGGGTCATTCATAGCTGAGTGCCTTAAGTGGTGAAAGTAGCGCGGCGCGGGTCGTAGGGTACAAGGCACCGAGGAGGGTCATGACAAGCGCGGTGAAGAGGGCTCTCCAAAATGCGCCTTCGGTGAAGTTTGGGTGGAGCACGCCCTTGAGCGCCGGTAGGTTCTCCAAGACGAACGCAACGGCGAAAGATAGCGCGACGCCAAGGCCTGCACCGAGTATGGCGAGAAGTAGGCTCTCGGCGAGCAAGAGGCTGACTGTGCGGCGCCGAGTCCATCCGACCGCGCGGAGGAGCCCAAATTCTCGGGTCCGCTCGAACAGCGACAAGAGCATGGTGTTACCTATGATGACCGCGCCGATGAGGATGGCCAGGACCGTACTTCCATTGACCGCTGCTTGGAGATAGACGAGGTTGCGGTCGGCCCGCCCGAATTGAGCGGCGGTTCGGATCGTGGTGAGCTCGGGCTGGGCGTAGTCGATGCGGGCTGCCACAGCGGTGATCGAGAAGCCTTTGGCTACCTTGACGAAGGCCAAGGTGACGATTCCCGGAACCCTGTTGTAACCCTGGATCGCTGGAAGCGGGAGCATCGCTCCCGCGTCGCCGAAGGCATTGCCGGTCGAATATATGCCCACGACCGTATTCCACGTCCCGTTGGCATTGAACCGGTCACCTACGCGCAACCCAAAGTTCGCCGCCGCCCGCCAACCGAGCATCACTTCATGTGAGGCAGTCGGCGCATACGGTCGACCGGCGACCATCTTCACACCGAAGGCCGTGAGGTCGCCCGGATTGATTCCAATTTCTATGAATACTGGGTTGTCTGCGTTGAGGTCTTGCGTTTCGACCAGGACGCCGACCACGTTGGCGACACCTGGTGTTTGCCGCAGGCGCGCGAGCTCTTCACGATCGATAGTGCTGGCCAAGGTGTCCGCGGCACCCTTTTGGGACACGGTGAAGTCTGCTTTTCCGACCGAAATGATTGCAGCGGCAGACTGTTCCAGTCCGCTACTCGTCACATCGAGCGTGACCACGGCCATCACGGCAATCGCCACTGCGAAGGCAAGCCCGATCGACCGTGCCCGCTTCGACCACAGATTGCGGAGGATGAGGTCAAAGAAGCTCATGCACTGTCCCCGTTGGATACACACCGATACGGGACGTTTCGTTCAAGAGGTGGGCAGTAGTCGACCTCGGTGCTGGATCCATGGTGTAAGCAAAGCCCGGAACGCGCTCGCCGTACAGGGCCGAACGTCCCTGTGAAGCCTTCATGAACGAGAACGACGTTGGTCACCTTGAGTGCACGGTCGTCAACGCCTTTGCCTGAGCCGGGACAGCTGCCGGTAAGGCTGTGGACTCGACAGCGTTCCCCGACTATTTGCTGCGGGTGCTCAGTCCTTCTTGTGTTCGTAGTGCTCGACGGTGGCGTCGGGTCCAGGGAAGAAGAGGGTGTCGTGGTCGCTGTCTTCCCAGCGCACAACGTACGGCGGTTCTCCGTCTGTACGACGCACTTCTACTACCTTGCAGTCGCGATTCGGCTCTCCGACCCGGTGNNAGTCAGATGCCCCCACTAGGGCCGAAGGTCCCCGGTGACGTCGCCAAGTGAGACGTCGGAGTGGCGACTCCGCCATCGCTCGATGGCACGGGTTGTCTCGCGAACGGCCGCCGGGTTAGTCGCCCGCCCGCTCCTGCGCCTCGGCGACGACATCTCCGGCCCGTCGAAGCGAAGGATCGAAGACGACCTCCTGTGGAATCGGAGGAAGCAAGTAGGACGGTATCGTGAGCGGCCGGTGGTGGTGGTCAAGATACTTTTTGCGAAGTTGCATTGTCGAGGCCTCCCCAGGTGTCCCCGTCCTACGGCGGACATGTTGTGTTGTGATTGGATACGTACACATCCTCCTGCCGGGTTTCATGGGTCAGCAGGGCCAAAGGTCCCGGATTTTGTGGAAACGCACCTACCGTCGTCAACGCGTTCCTGCACGAACCCCCCGTCTGGCCGTAGGGTTGGCCCCGTGACACAACCTCTTGCTGGGATCAAGGTTCTCGACTTTTCTGAACACGGCTTCGTGCCGTCTAGCGCGGCGGCGCTCGCCGACTGGGGCGCCGATGTGGTCAAGCTTGAACGACCCGAAGGCGACCCGATGCGAGAGATCATCCGGCAGGGTCTCGTCGCCGACGTGGATGGCTACGACTACCTGTTCCAATTAGTGAACCGGAACAAGCGCGGTGTCTCGATCAACGTCCTGGCGCCTGCCGGTCGCGAGGTGTTCGAGCGCTTGGTGCGCTGGGCCGATGTGTACATCACCAATCAACTGCCACGGGTACGCCGCAAGTTGCATACCGAGCCCGAGGACCTCTTTGCCCTCAACTCTCGTCTTGTCTTCGCCCGCGGCCATGGCCAGGGGCAGCGGGGCGAAGGGGCCGAGCAGGGCGGCTTCGACTCGGTCTCCTTTTGGTCGAGGGGTGGGATAGGCCACATGCTCACCGACCCGAATGCGGACTCGCTTCTTTCGCCCCGTCCAGCGCTCGGTGATGTGCCTTCTGGGATGTTCCTGGCTGGTGGGATCTGCGCGGCCCTGGTGCATGCACAACGCACCGGGGAAGGGGTCTTGGTCGACACCTCTCTCCTGAATGGAGCCAACTGGACCCTAGGCCCGGACCTTGCCTACGCGTCGATGACCGGCGCCGAACCCCCCAGACATACCGCCACGCCGGGGGCTCGATCGCCCCTGGGCTGGACATATCGGACCGGTGACCGACGGTGGCTCATGCTGATGATGCTCGACGAGGAGCGTTACTGGCGCCCCACCTGCCGAGCCCTCGGCCGCGAAGAACTCATAGAGAAATATGCCGATGGGACGGTCCGCCGGGCCGCTTGGCCGGAAATCTGCAACCAGCTGGCCGATACCATCGGTTCGCTCAATCGCGTCGAGTTGCGTGACCGGCTCACCCGGGAGAACTGCATCTTTTCTTTCGTGGCGTCGCCACCGGAGGTGGTGATCGACCCGGCGGTGACCGAGAACGGCTACCTGATGGCCCATCCAAACCATCCCCCGCTCAGACTCGCCGCCGCGCCAGCCCAGTTCGACAACGAGTTACCTGCGATCCGTCGTGCCGGCCCGGACAAGGGGGAGCACACCCGGGAGGTCCTGACCGAGCTGGGCTATACGGCAGAAGAGATCGACGCCCTCATTGCCTCCGAGGCAGTGGTGGCCAAAGCCTGATTGCGAGTAGGCGTTGCTCGGCGGCGTTGGGCGTGCACGAGGAATTCGACGGCCCCCCGCTGGCCAGGGCGGGCGAACGCATACCCCCTTTCATCGCCCATGCCCCGCGCTCCGACGGCACAAGCCGGCCGGGTCCGGCCGCTCAGGTGAACCTAGGCGTCGGTGTCACACCTAACGGAAGGGCTTCATCCGCCGACGAGTCTTCAGCCCGGGCAGGTTCTCGTCAAGAGGCCGTCATCCGAAGGCGATCGATGCCGCGGCGTACGCTGCTGTGGCTATGTCGATGCAGATCGCTGTTGTCGGTGGGTCCGAAGCGTCGCCTGACGTGCTGGCCGATGCCGAAGCGACCGGCCGTGCGCTGGCCGCCGCTGGAGCGACGCTCGTGTGTGGCGGTCTCGGCGGCGTGATGGCCGCAGCATGCCGGGGTGCGAAGTTGGCCGGGGGCCTGACGATCGGCATCCTCCCTGGTACCGACCGATCCGCCGCAAATCGGTGGGTTGACGTTGTGATCGCCACGGGGTTCTGCGAAGCCCGTAACTCTCTTGTGGTCAGCTCGTCCTCTGCCGTCATCGCCATCGACGGGGAATACTGAACGCTTTCCGAGATCGCCCTCGCTCTTCGAGCAGGCATCCCTGTGATCGGCCTGGGGACGTGGTCACTCACCCATCCCGATGGTGCGGCCGACGATGGAATAGTGCGGGCGCCGGACCCGATCGACGCCGTTGCCACGGCAAAGAAACTCGCATCATCGGGCCGTGGGTAGATCGATGGGGGGCCTCCGGCTCGAGTCTGCACCGCCACTCGCTCCCTGACCCGAATGCGGAGGGCCGGCGGTCGTTCCCACTCCGGCGAATCTGGATTACCTCTTTGTGACCTCTGCAATAAATCTTCGCGAACAACAACGTTCGAGAAGGCAAAGCTCGAGACGGAGCAACCGGTGTAGAGGCTGCGTTGCAGCAGTTCAGCGCGGTGATGCACACTTCGGCAACGCCGATTTCACTGCCCTCATCCACCCGAGCGGCCGCACCTTGATGGCTTGTGAGCTGGGTTACATTGCGCCGGATGCGGGCGACCTTTGCTTCTCATCACTAGTGCACGTGGTCATTGGCGCGTCAGCGCTCCGGCCGGTGAATGCGGGGTCGCACGGGCACCCGCTCCTCGTCTCGACTGACGTCTCTGGACGGGCGCGGCACCGAACTCGATCTGGCGGGAACTGAGGAGATCCCGTGGCTCTCGCACTCGAACTGGAAGATGAACGTGACTTCCTGCTCGAGGCCCTGCCCGGGACTGCCCGAAGGCGTCGCCCCTGGGTTCCGATCACTTTGGCGGCGCTGGTCCTCGCAGCCGTACTTGTGTTCATTGCGGGGAATGAGCGCCAGGCCAACACCCAATTCGATCAGGCCGATCACTCGGTCGTCCAGACCAGGGACCGCATTGCGGCCGCGGAGGCCGAGCTCACGGAGGTCCGCAACAATCTTCGGTTCCTGCGGGTGCAGATCAGCGTCTCCGAAAAGGCACTGTCCGACGACACGACACTACTGCAGGGTGTTCGGGCCGCCTTGGCGCAGGCCCAGACGGATGCGTCGAACAAGTCCAGCTACATCGTCAGCCTCAAGACCTGTCAGGGTGGCGTCCAGCAGGCGGTGAACGCGCTCTCGGTGGGCGACGAGAGCCATGCCGTCGCTGCGTTGACCGCTGTCTCCACCGCATGCCAGAGTGCGTCGACGTCGAGTGCCTGAGCGTCCGCCGCGAAGGAGGCTCTACCGCCTCGCCGTCCTTCTTGAGGTCGCCGTTGTGGTGGCGGCCGTTGTGACCGATGTCCAGGCACACGCCCGCAGTCGGCACGAGCACCGTGTGCTGGTAGTGGCGCGGGCCACGCTGGCCCGCACGAGGTCCACGCTCTCCACAACGAGACAGGAGCGTCTGATGGCCTCGATGCATCAAGAGACGCTCCAATCCTCGGTGTCCCTCACCCTTCACCTCATGGGGACAACCCAGCAGACGCTCGATCAGATGAACGTCTCGTCTTACCTGGAAGGGCTCGATATCGGGCACCTGCAGACCTGCCTCACCGGCGTTCAGCAGGCCTACGGACAGATCGGCGCCCATCACAACGACCAAGCGGCCGCCGACCTCTCGAACGTCTCGCCGGCCTGCCTCACCGTTGACGGGAGCAGCGGCGACGGCCTCGTGTACCCCTTCGACTTCCCGGATCCGTTCGTCTTGCGAGTCGGCGGTGACTACTTCGCCTACGGCACCAACTCGGTGGGGGGGAACATCCAGATCATCGAGTCGACCGACCTGGTGCATTGGAGCGCGTTGGGGAATGCGCTCTTGAGTCTTCCGCCATGGGCCGTGCCGGGCGCCACCTGGGCCCCGTCGGTGCTGCAATTGGGGAGTACGTACGTCCTCTACTACTCGGCGATCGTCGGTGGATCGGGTGGGGGCGAAATGTGCATTTCGGTCGCAACCGCCCAGCAGCCACAGGGTCCGTTCGTCGATGCGTCAACCGCTCCGCTGGTCTGCCAACCCGCTCAGGGGGGGTCCATCGACCCTTCGCCCTTCGTCGACGCCTCCGGCACGCCCTACCTCGAGTGGAAGTCGAACGGGACGCGGAACCAACCAGCGCGTATCTGGTCGCAGCAGCTCACTCCGACAGGGACTGCCGTGACCGGGAGCGGTCCGAGCAAACTCCTTGCCCCCAGTCCGGGCTGGGAGGATGGAGTGATCGAGGCTCCCGATCTCGTCCTGAGCTCGGGGCGCTACCTGCTCTTCTATTCGGGCAACAATTGGGACACGGCAGACTACGCCGTCGGGGTGGCGGTCTGTAGCGGGCCACTGGGGCCCTGCACCGAGCCCTGGACGCAACCGATCCTGGGCAACGACGCGGGCGAGGTCGGTCCTGGTGGTGAGTCCGTCTTCACCGACGCTTCCGGTTCGACATGGATTGCCTTTCACGCCTGGCTCCCGACCGAGGTCGGATATCCGCACTCCCGGGAGCTCTACGTGCGCAAGCTGAGCCTCTCCGGTTCAGAGCCGGTGGTGGAGCCCTCGTCCTGAACCGCCGCTCGCCACCGTTGGCGCTATCCCCGTCATCCCGCGGAGGGAGTGAGGGTGGAGATGGGAATGGGGTCGGTCGGCGTGGGGACATGCACCTTCTCGCCCCAGCGTGAGAAGTTGACGATCTCGCCGGAGATCTCTTCCCCACTACCTCTCGATGCGATGGCTTCGACGGGAAGGGGCTTGCCCTCGGCGGCGATGAAGAGCGTCGTGGGCGGCACCGTCGCACTGCCGGTCCCTGAGACGCTCGCAGTGAGCCGCCCCCCTAACTTCTTCATCTTCCCCTCGGTGATCGATCCCACCGGGCTCGCCTCTTTGAGGGCCGAGGTGAGTGTGATGCCGGCGACGACGGACGCGTAGCCCGGGTCCGTGGAGGACACCGAGACCCAGTGGCCGGACAACGTGGTGGCGACCGCCTCGGGCAATCCGAAATAGGACGTAAGGCCGGGCGTGTTGCCCGAGAAGTATGCGACGCCGTGGAGAAGGATGATGGAGACTCGCTCCTTTCCGATGGCCACCGTTTCCACTCCGGACTGACGTGCCGAGTCCTGGACGAGCTCTCCAGTCGTCTTGCCGGAGAAGAAATGGACGGTGACCCGGACGGAACCCTCGGCGCGGGCCGATGCCACGCTTGCGGTGAGCTCGCGGCCGGCCGAACTCGAAGAGCCCGGGGTGGTTGCTCCGCCTGCGCCGGCGGTCCCCGCGACGCATCCGAAGGCGAGCATGATCGTCACCATTCGCGGGGCTCTTGGGCGAACCTGTCGTGTCATGGCGCGGCACCGTAACCGACCAGAATGTCGCGGACGCGACGACAATAAGAACCTACGGTGAACGTACGACGAATGTGGCGTGAGGCCCGGCATTGTTGGCTCTCCGGGCGGGATCGTGCTCCCTGCTCGTCACGCTGGTTCCAGCACCCGATAACGGAGTGTGCGCGGCGCTCCGTCAGCGATCGCTTCGTCCCATTCGCTCGGGTCAGGCATGGATGCAGGCTGGCGAAAGAGGATGCGGTCGCACAGCACGAACTGGAGCAGCCAGAGGATGCCGTAGGAACCGATGACCGCTATCTCAACCGTCGCCGTGTGCATGAACCGGGTGGANNGTTGGCCCATATGGCCGGGAAGGCCAGCCCGCCCACGAGGACACCGAGGACGACGAGGCTCACCGTCGTCGAAATGGCCGACACCGAGCCGTAGCGGATGAAGCGGCGCCACGTGTTCCGCCGCGACTGCGACGCCGACTCGGGGTCGGAGGAAGGCCGCCAGGGTGCATCCGCGAGAAAGCCCACCTCAGGCTCGCCGGCCGCGTGGGTGTCGCCGAAGTCCCCGTGCCATTCGTCGACACGTGGTGGGGCGGGCGCCGTTGGTGCGACCTGATGTGGTGGCTCCCGCAAGATGGCGCACGCCCTCGCGGTTGTCCCGGGTGGGACGTCGTGCGACCACCTGTCGGCATCTCGGACCAATCGCGTGGGTTTGCCATCGAGGGCGAAGTAGCGAAGCTCGTGGGCAGCGAAGGGATCGGGGTGCCAGCCTCTGCGTTCTTCGGCCATGGTTCGTTGTGATCCTTGTCGATGAAGCGTCAGGTCAGTCTGACAGCGGGGACGTGATGTTCCTGTGACTACGGGATGAACTCTGTGTGATGTGGGTCATCCGTCGAGATTGGTAAACCGGACCCTCCAGGCGAGGGGCAGGCGACGACGGGGGAACGGGGGGGGATACCCCCGTCGTCGCCTGGACGCGCGGGGAGGGAGGAGGCCCCGGCGTGATCTGGCTAGTGGGTGTTTCTGCGTGCTCTTCACCTTAGAGACGGCATATGAACGACTCGCGAAGCTGATGTAACGACGGCGCGACTCGTAGATGAATCTTCGGTTTCGTCAGGAGGTACCGGTGGTGGCGCGCAGCGGTGGCCTGGACCGCTCCAAGGAGCCACGCCGAGCCGAGGCTGCGGCCAGGAAGATGGCGGAGAACGCCGAAGCGACGAGGCGCAGAGGGCGCGTCCGGTCGCGCGTGGTCAGCAGGGCGAGGGCGGCAACGAGGCGTGCCAGTTGGTGGACGCGCACCTGCGTGCGGACGTCACCGATCCACTCCCGACGGTTCCCGCTCGATGCCGCGGCGTGGGGACGCGTGGCAGAGGGCGCGGGAGGGCGCGGTGCGTGATCTGTCGAAGTGGGATGGGAACCTGCCCTGGGAGGATCCACGATGACCGCTCCAGGTACCTCGTCGTAGGAGTGGCGTCCTTCAGTGCGCACGTGCGCAGTGGGGCTGCCTTCGGGGGAGAAAAGCCGGAACTCATGCTCGCCGTAGGGGTCCGGTTGCCATCCTGTCGTGATGCCGGTCGCGGCCGATTTCATCCACGGTTCCCGTCAATCGGAAGCACGATTGAGTCTGCCCACCCTGAGTAACAGGACGGTGACGGAGCAATGAAATCTCCGTGATGCGAGGAAGAATTCAGACGGCCACGGCGGTGGCGCTCACCCGGTGCCCCCGGCGCTCCAACTCGGGCATCACGTGCTCGGCCAGCAGTTCTATGGAGTGCATGACCGTCTCGTGGGGCAGCATCCCGAACTGCATGTAACAGAGCAATTGATCGACGCCGGCCTCTTCGTACCGGATGATCTTCTCGAGGCACATCTCGGGTGTCCCGATGATGATCATGTCCTGGTCCTGGTAGCGCTGGACGTCCGTCTTGCTGGTCGCCGACAGGTTCAGCAAGGGAAACGCGCGCTCCTGGGCCTCCTTGGAGAGGTGGGGTAGCTCCCACTCGATGGTGAACTCGGCCAGGTGCCGGTACCACCACTCCACCGAGTCCCACAACCCGTACGCCTGGGCCTGGTCCATATCGTCGCAGCAGTGCACCAACGTGTACGCACCCACCCGGTCGTTCCTGACGTGGGTCAGTGGCTCCGATTCGGCCTGGGCCGCATGGTAGGTGGTGATCACCTCGGCCATCTGCTCGACGGTCCGGCTCAACGAGAGGGAGAGGAGGCCGAGGCCGTAGCGTCCGGCGCTGACCGCACTGCTGTCGCTGGTGGCCGCCTGCCACACCGGTGGGTGCGGGTCCTGGAAGGGCTTGGGGGTCTGCATGCGGAGCGGGAACTCGAGGTTCGGGCTGCTGTAGGAGTACTTCTCCTCGGCCCACATCCCCACGACGATCTCGATGGCTTCCTTCCACTGGTCGCGCGAGCGATCGTCGATCGGGAC
>PMLV01000040.1:51807-125981 GCA_003160635.1 Acidimicrobiaceae bacterium
GAGGCGGGACAGGCCGAGCGGCCGTCGCGGAAGTGGTGCTCGACCACCCACACCGTGTGGAAGCCGAGCCGGTCTGCCAATTGGATCTGCTCGATCGCCTCGTCGTAGGCCTCCTGCTCGGCCTTGCGCTGGCCGTAGGGATGTGGAAGGTCCCACGGCCGCACCTTCGGTTGGATCTCATAGAGCAGATCTAATTTCACGATGGCCCCCTGATCAGGTCCTGGAACGACGTCGGAAAGCTAGCCGGTCTTCCTCCCGGCCTCGCCTCCGGTCGCGGCCCGCTCGGAGGTGACCCCTCCTCAGGCCGAGCCTTCACGCCGTGTGAGCTGGGCCACAAAGTCGCCGACCCGGCGCACGGCTGCTTCAGATTCGGGGAGATCAGGCTGTACGGTCGGCCAGACGTGTTGCATGCCCGCGGCGACGTGGAGCGTCACCGTGGAGCTGGCCTGGGCCAGCGCATGTGCGAGCGCCAGACTGTCCTCGAGGAGGACCTCTTCGGATCCGACGAACACCAGGGCGGGGGGAAATCCGCGTAGGTCCGCGAAGAGCGGGGAGGCCAAGGGATCACGGGGATCCCACCCTTGCAGGTAGAGCTGCGCCGCCTCGGTGGCCCGCGCGGCCGAGAACATGAGGTCCGTACGGGCGCGCGAGTGGTAGGAGCGCGCGCTCACCGTGAGGTCGACCCAGGGTGAGAACAGGGCGATGCCGCGGGGAAGAGGCAGGTGGGCAGCGAGGGCGGCGGTCACCAGGCTCGTGGCCAGACCACCGCCGGCCGAGTCCCCGCCGACCAGCACTGGTCGCGAGGAGGCGGCACGAACGGCGTCGAAGACGAGGAGCGCATCGTGCAGTCCGGCCGGGAACGGGTGTTCGGGGGCGAGGGCGTAGTCGACGATGACGACACGAACACCGGCGGCATCGGCCAAGCGGACACCGAACACGGCCGATCCGGAGGCTGAACCAAGCCGGAAGCCGCCTCCATGGAGATACACCAGGGATGCCACAGGATTCTTCGGTTGGCAGGCCACACAGGGCACGCCGCCTACCGTCTCTATCGTCACCTCCACGGTGGGCGTCGAGGCGGGAGTGGACCGGGGTATCGAGGCGCGCAGCTCACGAAGGTCGGCCGGCGTGGGCACGGTTGATGCCCGTCGAGGTGGAACGCCCCACGAAGCCAGATCCCCTCTGCGCGTCACGTCGTTAACATTAGGGCGCGGGGAACGTCGGTAGAACGGGGAGGAGATCCGATGGAAGCAGAGGAGACAGCGACCGTAGCGACCGAGGACGACGGGGGGTTGCGCCCATTCTTCTACTCGATCGCCGACCTGCCGGCGGCATCGATCTCCCAGATGCTGGACCAGACCGATTCGAGCGAAGAGGACAAGCAGGCGATGTACGACATCTTCGGGCGCGATCTGATGACCAAGGTGATCCTCCAGTCGCCCAATCTCTCGGTGTTCCATGAGGAAGCGAAGCCGGGCGAGCAGGTCAAGCCCCACCGCCACGGCACGCACCAGATCACCTACGTGCTGCGCGGCTCCCTGCACTATGGGAACAGGGTGACGGAGGCTGGAATGGGTTACTACAGCCCGGACCGTCTCTACGCGTGGACGGCCGGTGACGAGGGTGCGGAGTGGATCGAGATCCACGCCGGACGGCCTCAGGCCTACGCACGCTGAGTGGAGCTGCCGGCTCGGCGTGCTCGCGCCGGCCGGCGCTTCTCTAGAGGCGAGATCCGAGTATGGAGTCGGTGTACACCGCGAGCAACGGTCCTCGCCCGACGTCGGTGGCGATCTGTCGCAGGTAACCGGTGAGCACGCCTTCGGCCTGATTGCTCGAGGTGCGTAGCCGGTGGGACTCGGCCTTGTCGCGCGCCGCCAACTGTGCCTTGCGTTGGGCCGGTGTGACCGTTGGGGTTCCCGGGGGCAGCACGCTGCGCACAGCCGACAGCGCGACCACTTGGGACGTGGGGTCATCGCCCGGTGGGAGCGTGCCGGTGAGCTCCTGCCAGCGCAGGAAGAGGAAGCCCTGGGTGTAGCCCTCGGTGTCGATCCAATTGGGAACGCCCGGGTCCCTCGCCGCGACGACGAAGTAGTAGCGACCGTCACTGGACAGTTGGGCCTGGGTGGCGTTCAGACTGCTCTGGTGCGTGGCATAGGGAAGCGATTGGGCGAAGGCATCGGCTGCCTCGAATCCCTGGTATACCGCATTGGATTTGCCGACGCTGACGACCAGTGCCTGGCCGGGTGCGAGGTCGAAGTGCGAGAGGGAGGAGAGCTGCCCGGCGAGCCCGCCCTGCGTCGGCGACGGTGTCCGCACCTGGTTGGGCGGCAGGGACGAGAGCAGTGTGCCCCACAACGTCACCCAATACGAGGCTTGCTGCGTGACGGCGCTGGTGGCGGCGTCGATCGCGGTGATCAATTGCCGGTTGGTCAGTGTCGCCGCGGGTTGCCCCGGTTGTCCGACGGTTTGAATGCGAAGTTGGTCGCCAACGGCGGCTGACCAATTGGTGAAGGCTTCGCGCACGGAGATCAGCGTGGTTTGGGGAACGGTCGGCAACCAGTTCCCTTGCTGCGCACTGCCACCCACGTTGATGGTGTAGGTGCCGTTGCTGTTCACGGCGATCTGACTCTTGAGCAACGTCGCCGTCGGGTCGCCGGTCGAGCCGGCCCCGGGAAAGCCGGTGATCGCCTGGACGCTCAGGTCGTCCGAGTTACCTCGCTTCCCGGTGATCCGGTACTGATCGGACCCGTTGACGATAGCGATGTAACTGACGTTGTCGGGATCGTAGATCCCCGAGCGGACGGGAGGATCAGAACCGGGTACGGAAAACGGATCCGGATCGCGAAAGAAGACAGGGTGGTTGGGATCGACGGCCAACAGCTGCGTATCGAGGTTCAGCTGGGCCAACTGCCGGACGAAACTCACCGCGTCGGACTTGTCCTGGACCGTCGTCACGTAGTGCCCCTGCTTCGCCTTCGCTGTCGCTGTCGCGATGGCGGATGCGAAGGCTTTGAAGTGGTGCTCGACGGCCGCCTGGCCCGTTGCTGCTGCGAGGGCGGTGGACGCGCCGGCACGTGGCAGCATGCCGCTCAGGACGGGGAGGGTCACGACAATGATGGCGAGCGCCAGGACGGCAGCTCTGATCCTTCGCATGTGTGTTCCCCCCTCTGTCCGTCCACGGCGTGGCCCGGACGCCGATTGTCCGCCCTGGTCGCATGAGGATACTCACAGAAGGCTCGGGCCTGTGGGGTGCACCGGCTGTGCACAACCGTGGGGGAGCGACGTCGGACCGGGTCGTTTTAGCCGGTCACGATCGGGTACAACACGACGATGACGTCCGACGGGGCTGACCCGCCTGGCCCAGGTTCAGGGGAAGAACTGCCTGCGTCGAATGTGCTCATCCTTCCCGCCAGCGTGGAGCGGGAACTCGACCAATCCGACGAGTCGTTGGGAGTCCTCGGACGACCATTCGACCATCGCTCCCCGTTCTTTATCGGCTTCTCGGGCGCACTCGGTGTGGCAATGGCCTACATCCTCGCCCGGGGCATCGCCGATATCTCGAGTGTCCTCATCATCATCGGTCTGGCCCTCTTCATTGCCATCGGGTTGGACCCGATCCTCGTCTTCTTGGTCAATCGGGGCGTCGGGCGCGGTCTGGCCGTCGGCGTCGTGACGCTGGGTTTCGTCCTCCTCGTGGCGGCGTTCGTTCTGGCCGCAGTCGGACCCCTCTCGCATGAGATCCAGACCATTGTCAAGAACTACCCCCGTTACAAGTCGAACATCGCCCACGGCAAGGGGTGGGCCGGCAAGCTCGCAGTGAAGCTCCACCTCACGAGTTACCTCAAGGGAAACAAGCAGTTGAAGATTCCCTTCGGTGGGATCCTCGGAGCCGGAAAGGTGCTGCTGTCGCTGGGGGTGGCGACGATCAGCGTCATCGCCCTCACCATCTACTTCTTGATCGCCCTGCCGGGGGTGAAGCGGCTCTGGCTTTCGCTCCTTCCCAAGAGCCGCCGCGTGCGGGCCGCCCTGCTGACCGACGAGGTATTCGGCCGGGTGGGTGGATTCATGCTCGGCAATCTCCTCACGTCCGTGATCTCCGGCGTCGGGACCTACGTCTGGCTGCTCGTCTTCGGCGTGCCCTATGCCCTGCTGCTCGCGCTGGTGGTCGGGCTCTTCGATCTGATTCCCCTGGTGGGTTCGACCATCGCCGGCATCATCGTCTCGCTCGTGGCGCTGACCAAGGGGCTCCCGGTCGCCATCGCAACCGTCGCCTTCTACATCGTGTACAGGTATCTGGAGGACTTCCTCGTCAATCCCCGAGTGATGAAGCACACGGTCAAGGTCACGCCGGGACTCACCATCATCGCCACCCTCATCGGGGGCACCCTGCTCGGGCTCATCGGTGCGCTGGTGGCCATCCCGGTCGCCGCTACGATCCACCTGTTGCTCGAAGAGGTTGCCGTTCCCCGCCAAAATCAGCGCTAGCGAAGGCCCAACTGGGCCCGTACGTCACGCAAGCGGTGCGGCCCTGGCGTCCGGGGGGACGGTCAGCCGGCGGCCCAGGAGGCTGCGTCGACCACTTGCTCGGGCTTGGCGGCGATGATCAGACGATCGCGCCCTTCGCGCTTGGCTGTCATGAGGGCGGTATCGGCGTACGCGATGATCCCGGCGGCGGCGGTGGCGTAGGTGGAGTCGGCCAGACCGATGCTCACGGTGAAAGGCGGGACCCCTGCCGCGACCACCGATTCGGCCAGGGCGGCGCGCAGACGGTGCACGATCGGCGCCGCCTCGGTGACGTCGCAGCCCACATAGACCAGGAGGAACTCCTCCCCACCGAATCGAGAGACCATGTCGCCCGTCCGCACCGTTGCCCCCGTCACCGTCGAGAAGTGACGGAGCGCGCGGTCGCCTGCCGCGTGCCCGTGCGTGTCGTTGAGAACCTTGAAGTTGTCCAGGTCGGCGAAGGCCACGGCATAGGGAATCTGTTCATTGTCCAAACGGCGCAAGGCCTCCTCGAGACTGCGCCGATTCAACTGGCCGGTCAGCGAATCGGTGGTGGCGGCAATTTCGCTGGTGACCAGGGCCCGGAGCAGGCCAAGGCGGGCTCCTGTCTGTATGGCGAGGACCTCTGCCCGGGCACGTTGCTCGGCATCGAGCGGCTCGTCGGGGGGACCGGTCAAATGGAGCACACCCGATGGCGTGCCGAGGATTGTCACCGGCACGCACAGGGCGGACACTTCTTCCTTGCGCACCTGGAGGTGGGGACAGGTCGCCAGCGCGTGGCTGTCCGCGAACTCGAGGATCTGACCTCGACGAACCGCCGGACAGCTCCACGGCGTGCTGACGCCGCAGCCCGGTCCCCCGTTCGTCACGGATGCCGCGCCCTGGTGGATATGGGCCCGACTGGCATCGGCCAGGAGCAGCTCCCCCGGACCGTCGGAGACGAGGTCGAGAGCGCGACCAATGACCTGGAGCACATCGGGCTCGTGTTCGGCCATCTCGAGGGCAGTGTGCAAGTCGGAGTTGAAGCGATGGCCGTCCGCCGCTGCCTGGAGCAGCCCCTGTTGGCGCAAGATCTCCGACCGTTGGGCCGCGAGGGCATGGTGGATCGGCAGGCCACTGGTGAGGGTGAGCGCAACGAGGGCAGCGACCACGAAGAGCGCCGCCGTGCCGGCGTAGCCACCAAACCCATTTCGCAGGTGCAGCGCCCCGCTGATCCACCACGAAATGGAAAAGGCGATCAGAATCCCGATGATGGCGCGCAGGGACTCGATGGCCAACGTCCGCATGGAGGCATCGATCGCACGAACCCGTTGCGTCGCTGGAGTGATCGGTTCATCACCGGCCATTATCGAAAGTCCTTCGCTGTAATACCGAACCGCAAATTTGCGTTGTCACCTGCGGAAATCAATGGTAACGGCATCAGGGAAAAAACCGGTGGCAGAACAGTTGCGAAGTCGTCGCTTCTGCCGTGTGCTCCGGCACTCTCTGAGCTGTGCCGCAAAGCCGTGGTCGGCACCCTCAACCGGCGGAGGGCTGGCCTTCCGCCATGGGACGCCCTGGCCAGTGCCCTGCGCTGTCGCGGAGTCGTCGTTGTGCCGCCGCGAGCCTCTCCTCAGGACTCGCGTCCGCCGCGCCGGATCCAGAGATCAGGTCTGCCCACGACAGGAGCGTCAGCACATCCCCGTCCACCTGTGCCGGCGTCTTGGGTAGCGCGCCGACCGAGACGGTGCCGGTGGTCCCGTCGATCGAGAGAAGGTCACCGGCGCCCACGACGACATCCCCCACCCGGAATGCGTCCTCTTCGACCTCGATCGGCGCGCCCACCACGGCTGGAATGCCCCAACCCCGGGCTACGACGGCGGCGTGGCTGACCATCCCACCGCGCGAGGTCAGGAGGCCCTCCGCCACCTGCATGCCACGCACATCGGCCGGTGACGTCTCGTCGCGGACCAGAATGACCGCTATCCCCCGTGCCGTCTGCTCCAACGCCTGCTCTGTACTAAAAACGGCGTGACCCACGGCGGCACCCGGCGACGCCCCGATGCCCACGGCAAGCGTGTCTGCGGCCCCTTCGAACTGGGGACGTTGCGCCTGTGCGAGATCCTCGACCGTCACCCGGGCCACTGCGTCTTCACGGGTGATGGACCAACCGGGCTGTGTGGCGAGCCCGACGGCAAGACGGATGGCGCCCAAGCCAGAGGCCTTGGCCCGTCGCACCTGGAGGAACCACAGGCGCGACGACTCCACGGTGAACTCCACTTCGCACGCGTCAGCGAAGTGCTCCTCCAGCCGATCGAACGTCGACAACAGCTGGTCATGGACGCCGGGAAGATGCTCGGCCAGGGCGCTCAGGTCCCGGACCTCGTGCGTGCCGGCGACGACGTCCTCTCCCTGTGCCCGCCACAAGAAGCCGCCCCGCGCCCGCTGCGCCCCGGTGGATGGATCGCGGGTGAAGGCCATGCCGCTTCCGGAGTCTTCATCCCGGTTGCCGAACACCATCGCTTGCACATTGACGGCCGTCCCTCCGGCATCGTCGATTCCCGCGTGCGCGCGGTAGGCGTGGGCACGGTCCGAGTCCCAGGATTCGAAGACGGCGCGCACCGCCGCCACGACCTGCGTGCGGGGAGCATCCGGGATCAGATCTGGGTCGACCTCGAGAATGCTGCGGCACACGGCGCGGGCGGACGAGAGGTCCCCCGCCGCGGTGTGCAGCGGGCGGTGGAGGACGACCCGTGCGTACATGATCAGGAATCGTCGGTAACAGTCCCAGGCGAAGTCCTCGTCGCCGGCCGCCGACAGGGCCTGGCGGACACCATCATTGATGCCCACGTTGAGCACCGTGTCCAACATGCCCGGCACGGAGTGGCTCGCGCCCGAGCGCACGCTCAGGAGCAACGGGTTGTCGTGGTCACCGAGCCTTCGGCCGGTGTGGGACTCGAGTGCGGCGAGGGCCTCGTCGATCTGCTCGTCGAGCGCCGCCGGCCAACCGTGGGAAAGAAACGAGCGGCAGGCAGCGGTGGTGATGGTGAAGCCGGGCGGGACGGCCAGGCCGAGCACCGACGTCATCTCCGCCAGGTGGGCGCCCTTCCCCCCGAGCTCAAGGCGCAACGAACTCGGCGCCACGTGGTGGTGGTGGGTGAAGGGAAAGACGAGTTGCGCGCCGTCTCCCGCCCGGTTCACACCGACCCTTCGGCGCGACGGTCGATGCCGAGCGTGAGGACGAGGTCCTGGTGCAGTTCCATCCAGATGTCGTGATACGAACCGCACGACACCCCCGTGAATGCGTCACCGTCACCTCGGCGCACGCGGTCGGACGCCGCGCCGAGTCGCGGACGGTAGGTGCCGAGTCGAGGAAGAACGGCGGACATTGTCGCCAGGACGTTGGCGGCGCGCTGGTCGATCGGTCCCAGTCCGTCGATCACATCCTTGTCATAGGCGACGTCGTCGTGGTCGTTCGGACGTCCCTGGCGAAGTTGCCACCTACCGCATTGTTCCTTCAGGGCCACGTTGACCGGGAGGAACTCGTCGTAGGCCTGGTGCAACCGGTCAGCAATGGGGCTGCCGGCCGCGTCGAGGGAGAGCCGGTGTTTGTGGCGCGCCGCACCATCGGGGGTCAACTGCCACAACTCATGGCGGGCCCGAAAGACCGACTTGCCTGCATGCTCCAACAAGGCAAGCTGCCGTTGGACCATTGCCGGCTCCATGGATGTCATGGCCGCCAGTTCGGACACCGTGGCGACTTGCTTGACACAAAGCGCATGCGTTACCACGAATGCGTCGGGATCGAGTCCCTCTTGCGCCGCCGCGCCCGTGAGCGGGGGCAGGACCTTGCGAGGGCCAGAGGGCAAAGCAGTCATAGCACCGGCCAGGCTACTTTCCTCGCACCGGGCTGCCGGGAACATTGGCGGATACCATCTTCTGATGGCTGATGAGCGGGGGCACGTATCCGCCATGGACGACTTCGCCGTCCATCAGGCGCCGGAACTTCTGACCACGGTGGCGACGACGGATCCGAACTTCTTCGAGCGCTTTTACTTCAATCTCTTTTCCCACAGCGACGACCTGTTCATGATCGTCGGGCTGGGCCAGTATCCGAACCGTGGGCTCATGGACGCCTACGCCATTGCAGTTCGCCATGGAGTCCAGCACTCCCTGCGCAGCTCGGTGGTCTTCGACGGCGACCGCCAGTCGACACGGGTCGGACCGCTCGAGGTGGAGATCCTCGCAGGCACACGCATCGTCCGCGTGCGCGCCGATGCGCACGCGGGGTCACCGATCGAGTTCGACCTGACCTGGCGTGCCGACATCGCCCCCTACCTCGAGCAGCGCACGCACGCCATGGCCGGACCGCGTACCACTGACGATGGGCAACGCTTCGTTCAGACCGGCCGCTGGGAGGGGAGCCTGCGGCTGGGGGACGAGCTGTTCCCGATCACACCGGCACGCTTCTGGGGAGCACGTGATCGAAGCTGGGGTCTGCGGCGGCTGGCCGACAGCGTCCCACTCGTGCCCTTCGGCCGCACGAGCTTCACCTCTTTCTTCACCTGGGCCCCGATGCAGTTCGAGGACTACACGGTGCTCTATGCCTCGTTCGAGGATGCGAAGGGGGTACCGGAACGAAGGTCATCACATCTGGTTGGGCGGCTCCCGAGTGAGGAGGTGTCCGATCTCGGCGCCACCGACCATCAGTTGATGTTCGTGCCTGGATCGCGGCGGCTGGCCGGAGGGACGATCTCTTTTGCTGCTCCGCACCCCGATGTCGAGATCGAGGCGCTCACGCGACTCTGTCTCGACAAGGGAAGCGGGTATGGTCAGTCCGAGGCCTGGCAACACGGCGCCTACGTCGGAGACTCGGTCGTGGAATGTTCGAGCACACCGCAGGTTGAGTTGTTCCCGACCAGCCGCATCGACGCCTGCCTGTGCCGGTTTCGGCGCGGGGACGATGTCGGGTACGGCGTGTTCGACACCACGATCGTCGGAGATCATGTGAAGTATCCCCTCGAGACCGCCGCCCCCGGGGCGGCGGGTTCATGAGCGCCACCGTTCTCGGCGTCGGCACGCCCGTCGCGGACGGCGCCGCGGTTTCGGGTCACCTCATTTCGCTCAACGAGCCGTCCGACGTCTTGGCGCTGTTGGACGAGGTCGACGAGCGCAAGTTGGTGGCTGTGATCCGTGACGCCGGCGCCACCTTCCTGGGGCCGCTCCAGGCCGATCTGACGGGTTTGGTCTGTCTTTCGGGGGACCTCGGAAGCCACCTGGCTATCGTGAGCCGGGAGTTGGGAACGCCGGCCTTGGTCGGCTTCCAGATCACGGCAGGACATGTGTTGCGCGACGGCACGCTGGTCGAGCTCGACCCCGGGAGCGGGCAACTTCGCGCTCTGGAGAGGTGAGGCCATGAGCTTCGGGCGCCACATGCTCAGTGCGGCGGAGATCGACGAGTGGCGCCATAACATCCTGACCCGCATCTCGGGCTATCAGGCCGGCACGCGAACCATGTTCGCCTCACCGCTCATCCCGATGGAGTACCTCGCCATCCAGGGTCTCGAGGTGTGGGACCGGTGGCCGGCCATCGTGGAGCGCATCATGGCAGCCAGATCGCCCGAAGCGATAGGAGAGGCACTGCGTCGGCCCGGGTTCGGCGTGAACGCGACGCACTTCTTCTGCCTGGCCTGCCTCCCCCCGGGTGGGCACGACGGGTGGCTCCGGCATGGCGTGTCGTATCCCGACGCGGCCGAGCGCTTCTCCATCATGTACGACTTCTGGCACGGCGCGACGGTCAGTTGGCGCGCCGACGGCTTCTCCACGGCCTGGGCCGCCGGCAATGTTGTCCGGCCGTATGCAGCGGCATGCATCGAGGAACTGTCGGCGCCGGTAGTCAGCGTCTCGACGGGCGAGGTGACGAACCTACGCCGCTCGATGGGCGCGCTGATGCAGTTTCTCTTCTTGAACTTCATGGAGTGTCGCGTGGGAATCGGCGAGAGCGGTCCCTATGCCCTGCCCCGGGACCGTGTCATGCTCGTGCGCGAGTTTGCCTACCTCGGCCCGAGCTTTCTGCCGTGGAGCGGGGTGGCGGCAGGCGCACCGTTCCAGAGCGTGGTGGCCGCCCTGGTGTTCCGGCCCGGCGTGCGGATCGAGGTGGGCGACACCGCCACCAGCGTGTGCATCCCGGCTGACCCCATGATCGATCTCGAGGCGGTCGGCCTGTTCGGAAGTGACAACGAAGTCCTGAATCCGATCGGCTTCGAGGAACTCGAGGTCGCCGCCGCCGTGGCCAGGAATGCGCACAAAGCCCTCTACCGTCAGGTTGCGGCATGGAGCTGGGAAGAGAAAATGGCAGCTGGTGCTTTTTCCTACTTCACCACGCTGCGGCCGTTTGCCGTTGTGGCCGGAGTAGACAGGGAAGTGGATTGGACCGTGCCCATGGCGGCCACCGACATCATGGCATCGATGCAACCGGCTTCCGAAAAGGTCATGAGCGAACGGCGCGAGAACGACGAGGAAGGATCCGCATGGTGAAGGACATTCGAGAGACATCCGATGAGCAGTACTGGGAGGACCTCAGGACCCGCTGGACGAGCCTCCTGAGCTATCGCTACATCGGCCGCAACCACGGAGCTCTCAATGCGGGCCCGGTGGACAACACGGTTACCTTGCGCCACGACATGCGCAATGCCGCCGGCGGGATCATGGTTGCCCCCCTGTGCATCACCGCCCCGGAAGGCGGTGGTTTCAGCGACTCGTTTGCCGTGCCGAACCCGGTCATCCAGTCCACACAGATTCTGGACGACGCCAGGGACGTGCGGCGCATCGAAGTCGTGCAAAGCGAGGTGCTCAAGACCGGACAGCGTCTGGGGTTCAGCCGATCCAAGATCGTCGACGCCGACAATCCCGAGCGGATCATCGCGTTCACCGAGGGTGCCGGAGTCAGTTTGGGTAACGTCCCCGAGGGCTTCACGCCCATGGACGAGGAGAAGATCGTCGTCGTCGATTCACCCGATCTCCCGCCCCTGCACAAGGTCTTCGGCGCCACCAAGCGCGCGGACGGGAGTTGGGCCCTGGGGAAGCTCACCTTGGAGATGGCATCGCCCGACGCAGCGCTCCATCTGGGCCCACAGCACATCCTCCTGGAGGCGGCCGCCGTCGATCTGGCCGCCGACCTCGTGGGCACCGACCTTCTGCAGATCGAGAGTTGGCACGTGATGTTCCTGGCGCGCGGCAAGGTCGGGCCCTTCCGCGTCGACGGCCGCGCCGTCCACGGCGCAGTGGGACGGGTCGGCGTCACCATGACGTTGCACGACGAAGGCAACGATGATCGAGCCATCACGTCGGGGTCTGCCGTATTCCGCCGGGCGGCCTAGTCCATGAGGACCTGCCCGTTCAGACTTCCTTGAGTCGCGGCACGACCTTCTCTCCGAGCTGGGCCACCCATGACGCAGGATCTGGGCCGGGCGGCATTACCTCGACCAGCGTGATTCCGAGCGTGGCGTACTCCTCCATTGTGGAGATGAACGAGTCGACATCGTCCAACGGGTTGGGACCGAGAATTGTCTTTTGGATGGTGTCGGGATCGCGGTCTTCCGCCTCACAGTGGCGGGCCAGCACCTCCAGCTTGTGCGCCACAACAGCGGCGTCGGGGGCGAAGATGTTGCAGGCGTCGGCGTAGCGCGCCACGAGCTTGAGCGTCTTCTTCTCGCCGCTGCCGCCGACGAGGATTTTGGGCGCAGGCTTCTGGATCGGCCGGGGTGAGCAGATCGTCTCAGCCAGTTGGTAGTACGTGCCGTTGTAGGGCCCGTCGTCGTCACTCCACATCTGGTGGCAGATCTGGAGTGCCTCCTCCAACCGTTCGAAGCGCTCGCTGATGGGAGGGAACGGCACGCCGAGTCCCAGGTGCTCGCGTTCGTACCACGCGGCACCGATGCCGAGTTGCGCCCGGCCACCCGAGAGGATGTCGAGGGTGGTCACGATTTTGGCCAGCAGTCCCGGATGGCGGTAGGTGACACCCGTGACGAGGAGGGCCAGCGTCATGGTCTGGGTCTGCCCGGCCAGAAAGCCGAGCGAGGTGTAGCCCTCGAGCATAGGGTCCTGTGAGGTGGCGAGCCCTTCCATCTGGAACCAGTGGTCCATGAGGGTGAAGATTGAGCACCCCCCTTCCTCGGCCGCCCGAGCCGTGGCGGCGAGGGTGGGCCCCAGGGCTTCAGGACCGCCGGGCAGGGTGAAATTTGCGTAGTGAATACCGAGTTCCATAGAGCTCACCTTACGGCGGATCATCGAAAGACCAGGTCACGCACGACAACGACGACGCCCAGAGCCTGTGGGCCGAGGAGGGTGGTGCCGCGGCCGTCCGGCGTTTCGACGCGGCGGCGGCGCTCACTCAGACCACGCCCGACGCGGCGGGGTATTGGGGACTGTCGACCACGACGGCGGCCGACAGGTGCAGCTCCTGCGCACGCTGGCGTATCCGAACGACGTGCTCACGGCGCCGTCGCAGCGTTAGGAGCTGGAACTCATGTCGCACGTTGACGCCGACGAGGCGTGGGGCGCGTCAACCGGTCCGGGGGCGGATGCCACGGTGGCCTTGAAGAACGGACGGCTCCCTCAACGGAATAGCAACCATCGAAGAACTGTCGGGGTTCATCTGGCGGGAATTGGCGCCCAGCTCTTCCTGAGAGCGATCGACCCGGGTCGTTGGCCGCGCACGATCACTGACCGATCACCACTCCTACGACGGGAGAGTTCAATGGCATGGCCCCGGCCGAGCCGTAGAACCCGGCGTCGCCGTAGTTGAAGACGCCGCCGTCCGAGGCGACCAGCCAGTAGCCGCCTCCGTCGGGGGTGGAGGCGATGCCGACCACCGGCTTGTTGAGGCTGAGCGAGCCGGCCGAGCCGTAGAACCCGGCGTCGCCGTAGTTGAAGACGCCGCCGTCCGAGGCGACCAGCCAGTAGCCGCCTCCGTCGGGCGTGGCCGCGATGCCGACCACAGGGCGGTTAAGAGGCAGCCCGCCGGCTGATCCCTGGAAGGTGGCATCCCCAAAGGAGTAGACCGCGCCGGCTGAAGTGGCCAACCAGTAGCCACCGCCGTCCGGCGTGGCCGCAATCCCGACGACCGGTGCACCGTTGACGTTGGCCGAGCCGAAGGACGTCGCGTCTCCAAAGGCGTAGACGGCACCGTCCGAGGCGACCTGCCAGTAGCCGCCACCGTCGGGCGTCGCCGCCATGCCGACTATCGGCGCGACGAGGCGGATGCCTCCGGCCGACCCGAAGAAGGGCGCACCGAAGCTGAAAATTCCACCGTCGGATGCCACGAGCCAGTACCCGCCCGTACGCTGGTCATCCGCCATGCCGACGATGGGGCGATTGAGGTGGATGGCGCCGGTCGAGCCGAGGAAGTTCGCTCCGCCGAAGCTGAACACCCCCCCGTCGGCTCCCACGAGCCGGTAGCCGGGACTGGCCACGCCCACGAGCGGGACATTCTGCACGCCGTTCGGTCCCGACACGGACAGATCCGCCGTGTACTCGCCGAGCGCCGGAGGCGAGAAGTTGATGGCGGCCTGACACGAGTGGCCGACCGGGATATGGCATCCGGCGCCGTTCATGGAAAAGACGCCGCTCCCGCCGGAGATCGCCAACCCCACGTTCATGGATTCACCTGAAGCCCAAACCTGGACGGAACCCACTTGCGAGCCGCCCGGAGGCGACGAGACGTCCACGGATGCGTCCGTGATGCCGACGGGAAGAAATGCCACGACGTCCGCCCACGTGAAGTAGGGCGTGTCCTGCGTGTCGCCCCCCACGAACACCTGGGCGATCGATGCTCCGAACGGACCCGTCGACTCGGCGGCGCCCATCAGGCTGGGGCCGGCGTAGGTGCCGAGAATGTTGTCCCGATGTTGCCAGCACCCCGCCGCGGCCGGCGTCGGGCATGCTTCGTTGGTCGTCGCCCCCCCGGACCACCCGTCCTGGTACATCCAGAGCTCGTCCGTCGAGTAGAGGTTCTGAGATTCGCCCCAATTGGCGCCTGCCGACGTCCCATCCGTCGGAAGAACCGGGTCCGTATTGCCCGCGGCGCCGGCCTGCGCGTCGGCATCGAGCGCCGCGGAAAGGCCTTGTACCGGGGGTAGCCCGCGATCGACGCGTTCCAGGTTGGTCACGACGAAGACCTGTTCGGGTCCGGTAAGAGAGGAGAAATCAGTGGGCAGGCTCATCGGTACGATGCCTTCGGCCGCCCTGGATACATCGACGCTCGTCAATCCGGCCGGACAGGTAGGGGTCACGGCGGAGGCATCGGCGCAAGGCCCGTTGTAGCCACCGTTGATCTGGTAGTTCGCGCTGGGTGTGGGCGGGGGTCCCACGGCCGCTCCGGCACCAGTGGGCGCGAGGACGGCCGCCATCAGGGCCGTCAATACGGCCACCACGACGCTCACGGCGCGCGCGGGGATTCCACCCATCAATTCGACCCTCTCCGTCCCCTTGAAGGCCCAACCTTACGTCGCCATACTGGTGATGCAAAACGACCTTTCTTCAACCCCTCCTCGCGACCACGTCAGGAGCGCGAGAGTGGTCGTCGACTCCGGTCTGGCGCTTGAGATCGCGCTGGCCTTCCTCGACCATCTTCATGGTCTCTTCCGAGGCCTCTTCGAGCATGATGAGCCCGGTCCGGGCCTCGGGAAGCGCGCGAAGGAGCTCGTCGAGCTTGCGCTGGGTGGCCGCTTGCTCCCGACTCTGGGTGTGCTGAATGACGAACACCATGGCCAGGGTCACGGCCGAGGTCGTCGATTCGAAGGCGACGATCCACCCGTTGGGGAATCGGAGGACGATGCCCACGATGAAGGCGGAAATGAGCACGGCCCCGGCAACGCCGGCCACCACCGGTAGCGAGCTGTAGTGGTCTGCACGATAGAGCCAACGGCTCCCCACCGTGCGTTGCTCGACGCGGGGAACCACCCGGTAGCGGCGCCACCAGCCCGAGCGATCCTGTTTCACTTCTGGCATGGGATGTTCCCTCCGCCCGTGGCGCAGTGTCCCCTCGGAGACTCCGCTCACCAAGGGGCGCCGCGAAGCCGAGCGAGACGGTGGTCTACGCACCGCCCTGCGAATTCGGACAGCTGGTCGATGCAAGGGCCTATACCCGCGCCACGTTGATTCCAACCTCGAGCGAAGGAACCCCCAGTACGAGGCGCTTGACACGGCCGTTGATCGATGGTCCCATTGCGTCACGGTATTTGGCACATCGGGCGGCGTGGCTCTGCGCCGGAGCTAGGGGGACGATGACGACAACTCCGCAGGTACCGACCAGCGGTTCGGTCCAGGACGACGATGTAGCGCAACTGCACGCTCTTGGCTACGCACAGGAGCTACGGCGGAGGATGGGAGCGTTCTCCAACTTTGCCGTGTCCTTCACCATCATCTCGGTCCTCTCGGGTTGCCTGACCCTCTACTACTTCGGCATGACCTACGGCGGCCCGGTGGACATCGTCTGGGGCTGGGTCATCGTCGGAATCATGACGACCATCGTGGGCCTCGGCATGGCGGAGATCGCATCGGCCTACCCGACCGCCGGTGGCCTGTACTACTGGTCGGCCAAGCTGTCCAAGAACAACCCGGGCGCCTGGAGCTGGTTCACCGGTTGGTTCAACCTCCTCGGCCAGGTCGCCGTCACCGCTGGTATCGACTACGGCTTTGCCACGTTCTTCAGCGTGTTCTTGAACCTGACGACGGGCTACCCGACCACCAATGGCTACCTACTGATCATGTACGGCGTCATCCTCGGTGTGCACGGCATCCTCAACACCTTCGGGGTCCGTATCGTCTCGTTCCTCTCCGACGTCAGCGCGTGGTGGCACGTGCTCGGCGTGCTGACCATCGCCATCGTGCTGTTCTTCGTCCCGAGCCACCACGCATCGGCCAGCTTCATCTTCACCAAGTTCGAGAACAAGAGCACCCTGGGCGTGCCGTTCTACGTCTTCATGCTCGGCCTCCTCATGGCGCAGTACACCTTCACGGGGTACGACGCCTCGGCGCACATGTCCGAAGAGACGCACAATGCCGATCTGGCGGCACCGAGGGGCATCGTGAGTTCCATCGTGGTCTCGCTGATCGCGGGGTGGATCCTGATTCTCGCCATCACCTCGGTCATCCCGACCAATCCGGCGACCTACGCCGCGACAGCGGCCAACACCGCCGCCCCGGTGGCCATATGGGAGACCGCGCTCTCCCGCCTGGGTGCTGAGCTCCTGTTGCTCATCGCGGTCATCGCCCAGGCGTTCTGTGGCATGGCCTCGGTGACCGCGAACTCCCGGATGCTCTTCGCCTTCAGCCGGGACGGTGCGGTGCCAGGTCACCGCTTCTGGCACCGGATCAACCCGCGGACCAGGACGCCGACCAATTCCATCTGGTTCTGCGTGGTGTTCGCCTTCATCCTGGCCATACCGTCGATGTGGAGCAATGTGGCCTACGCCGCCGTGGTGTCGATCGCCACCATCGGCCTCTACATCGCCTATGTGCTCCCCACCCTGCTGCGGCGGCTGCAGGGGAAGAGTTGGCAAGGTGGCCGCTGGTCGTTGGGTAAGTGGAGCCCGGTTGTCGGCTGGTTCGGGATCATCTGGGTCGCGTTCATCGCCGTCCTCTTCCTGCTCCCCGAGGTGGCCTTCTCGAGCATCAACCGGGACAACTTCAACTACGCCCCCGTCGCCGTCGGCGTCGTCCTGCTGTTCTCCGGCGGCTATTGGCTGCTGAGCGCCCGCAAGTGGTTCACCGGGCCGAAGGTGCAGGGCAACGAAGCGGAGCTCGCCCGAATTGAAGGGACGTTCACACACATCGAGCAGGAACTGGCCGACGTCGACTGATGAGCGGCTTAGCCATCCAGAGCTTCTGAGGCCGTCAGCGCACCGTTTGTCCCGGTTGAGCCCGGGGTATACGACCAACACAGGGTTTGCGATACGGGAACGGGGTAGATGAACTGGTGATCGACGCGAAGGGGACGTTCGAAGCGGCGCGAGGCCATGCCCACCGCGCCAGGAAATCGGCGGGGAGATTGGTCCTCTCCGGTTTGGGCTTCTCCGTGGCGTACTTCTTGGATCCCGACCAGGGCGCAGCGCGCCGCAAGCAAGCAGTCGAAGTCGTCAACCATGTGCGGCGAGCCACGGCCCATGTCAAGAGCCGCCGGCAGCCTCCGCAGCCCCCGACCGCCCCGACGACCGGCATGGGAGCGAGGGCGCCACTGCGGGGAGTGACGAACGGAGCCCGCGCTCACGCGGGTTCGTAGTCGAAGCGCCGCGTAGCTGCACCGACAGGCCCGGAGGGGAGCTCACGGAGTGAGGGTGGGCAATGTGGGCCAACGTCTCGACGCCATCGACCACCCGGGGCCCGGGTCGCACGAAGGCGGCGTCGGCGTCGACGGCCCACACGGGAACGTCAGGGGGTAGCACACCGGCTGCGATCACCTGTTCGGCCAACGCCGTCGCTCCGTCGAGCCGGTAGCCGCAGGGCGCGACGACCACGAGATCGGGCTCTGCGGCACCCACATCGCTCCACTCGATGCGCCTCGATCGTTCGCCCGCCGCCCCTATGACCGGTTCGGCCCCGGCCGCCGAGACCATGTCCGGTACCCAGTGGCCCGAAGAGAACGGCGGGTCGGTCCATTCGAGGACCGCCACTCGAGGGCGGTCGAGGGTGGCCACGGCGAGGGCGACGTCATCGAGCCGTTGCCGTAGCGTCACGAGGAGCTCCGAGGCTTGCTCGACGGTGCCGGTGGCGTGACCGACCGTCGCAATGGTCGAGAGGACCTCGTCGAGCGTCATCGGATCGAGCGTGAGCACCTCGGCCCGGCATCCGAGATGCGCCAGGGCTTCGTCAACCTCGCTGATATCCACCGCGCAGACGGCACAGAGGTCCTGCGTCACCACGAGGTCCGGGTCGATGGTGCGGAGCGCCCCCTCATCCAAGGTGTAGAGGTCCTCACCTGCGGCCATGCGGGCCCGGACCATGGCATCGATCTCGGAAGGTGAGAGCCCCTCGGGCAACGTGGTGGTGGAGACGATCCGACGGGTGCGCGCCTCGGGCGGGAAATCGCACTCGAAGGTCATCCCGACCACGTCGGGACCGACCCCGAGGGCGAACAGGATCTCGGTGGCGGAAGGGAGGAGGGACACGATGCGCACCTGCGCACGCTAACGCTGCGGACGGGGGAGGATCGGCCGAGGCTCACGCCAAAGGCCGGGCCGTCGTTTCGGAGTGGACGAGACAGACCATACGGTAAATGTCTAGTATGTCCCCCATGACGGTTGCAGTGGGCCCCCCCCAGGGCGTGGCGTTCGCGCCGCTGGACCATCCCGAACCGATCGATGCCGATGCGGGCACCCGTGCCGGTGTGGCCTACGGCTCGACCGAAGAACGCATACTCAGCGCCACCCTCAGGCTGGTCGGGCGCCGCGGGGTGAAGCGCCTCGGGATGCAGGAGGTCAGCGAGGCGGCGGGGGTTTCGCGGGGCACCCTGTACCGCTATTTCCCCAGCAAGGAGCGCCTGCTCGATGCGGTGGCGACCTTCGACGAGCACACGTTCGCCGAAGGTCTGGCTGCCGCGCTGGCGACGTGTGAGGAGCCGGCCCAACGGATGCGGGCCTTCGTGGCCTTCGCCTTCGACTACATCCGCATGCACCCGGCCCGGGCACTCTTCGAGACCGAGCCCGGGTTCGTGCTGGGGTACCTGCTGGTGCACCTGCCGAAACTCGAGGCGGCCCTGCTGGCCCAGCTCGGCGAGGCTTTCGACTCGGTGCCGGCGGTGGCCACCGGAGCACTCAGCCGCGAGCAGCTGGTCGATGTCGTCGTGCGCTTGTTCGCGTCGAGCTTCATCATTCCCGAGCCCGATGACCGTGCACTGGTCCAGTCCGTCAACGGCATTCTCCTGCCCCCGCCGACCCCGACGACAGCGCACCCATCGATGACACCACACGCCGATTCCACCCGATTCGATCCGAAACCCACCCAGGAGGGGCCACATGGACGCAACGATTGACGTACCCGAGACCACCGAGGCCGAAGTGCAGAGCCCCTTCGGGGACAATTCGGACATGGCGGCCAACCCCCAGCCCGTCTTCAAGGCGCTGCGAGACGGCAGCCCGGTGTTGGCGCTCGAAGGGTCCTTGGTCCTCAGCCGCAAGGCTGATATCGACGAGGCGCTGCGCCATCCCGAGATGTTCACCTCCAACATGTCGGCGGTTGATCTCAAGAACGTACGGCCGCTCATCCCCCTGCAGATCGATCCGCCCGAGCACAAGAAGTACCGCAAGCTCCTCGACCCGATCTTCGCCCCCCGCCTCATGACCGCAATGGAGGACGAGGTGGCCGTTCTCGTCAACGACCTGATCGACCGCTTCATTGATCGCGGAGAGGTCGATTTCGCCGCTGAGTTCTCGGTGCCTTACCCGTCGCAGGTCTTTCTCACGCTGCTCGGGCTGCCGCTCGAGGAGCTCGACCGCTTCTTGGCCATGAAGGACGGCATCATCCGTCCCGATCACGTCACCGGGTCGCCCTATGGCAGCGCGAAGGCCGACGCGCATCAACAAAAGGTGGCCGACTCCATCTACGCCTATTTCAACCAGGTGCTCGACGAGCGCGAGGCGGCGCCCCGGGCGGACCTGGTCTCACGCTTCCTCGAGGCGGAAGTAGACGGCCACAAGCTGACCCGCGAGGACATCTTGGACATCTGCTTCCTGTTCCTCATCGCCGGACTCGACACGGTGACCGCCACACTGGACTGCATGTTCGGGTTCCTTTCGCAGCATCCCGAACACCGCCAGCAGCTGGCCGACGACCCGAGCCTCATTCCGTCGGCCATCGAGGAGCTGTTGCGTTGGGAGACCCCGGTGCAGATGGTGGCCCGGGCTTCGCTCGAGGACACGACCTTCGCCGGCTGCCCCGTGCACAAGGGCGACTCCATCGTGCTCATCCTCGGCTCGGCCAACACGGACGAAGCCGAGGTGGAGGATGCAGACCAGGTGCGATTCGACCGTGAGGTGAACCGCCACATCGCCTTCGGCGGTGGCATCCATCGTTGCCTGGGCTCGCACCTGGCCCGCATGGAGCTGCGCGTGGCGTTGCGCGAGTGGCACCGTCGGATCCCCGAGTACTCGATCGAGCCCGGTCACACCTTGGTGTACACGCCTTCCATCCGGTCCATCGACCACTTCCCGATGAGGTTCACCGCCAGGGAGCAGTGACCCGACGGAGGCGATGGGATTGCGTCACCGACGATCTCACAGCACGTCCAGCGCGGTGGCCCCCCGGTCGCTGACGTGTTCGGTCCACACTCCCTCGCGCCAGTAGCGCTGTTGGTGACGACCGGAAGGATCGGGGTACCAGCCGGACGGAATGGGTGCGCCCACGTCGGAGGAGCGTTCGGCCAAGGACATGGCCCGATGCTGCCGGGCGGCTCGGCTCAGGTCTGAGAGCTCCTCGACCAGGTCGTCCGCCTCGGCCACGGTGCGGTCACGGAACTCGGCGCGGGTGGCTTTCCCGGCCGCATCGATATGCACGGTGGCCAGGCCCAGCCGGCGCTGCACGGGCCCCTGGACCCGCCGGATGCTCTGCGACTTCTCCAAGGGGACCCACGTCGTCACCTTGCGCATGCGCCCGGTCACGCAGACCGCGCGGTCCTTGTCGTATCCCGCCGAGAGGAAGTGATAGCTCAGGGGGGCCTTCTTGCGGGCCTGGGCCGGGGGCGGCGTCATGACAGGCAGGGTGCCGCCGATGAGCCGGTCTATGAGGTGCCAGGCGTCCCGCGCGCTTCCCACCGGCAACAGCGCTTTGCGGACCACACCCGATCCTTCACCCCGTTGCGTCGTTCGCCCGCCGCCGGCGATGTCCACCTCGAGCCGGCACCAGCCCATCGGCCGCCACAGGAGTGGCTCGATCTTGCGCACGGCTTGGATCCGTCCATAGGGAATGGTCTCCGACACCGTCTGCAACAACCCGCGGCGGACGCGGACGCCCTCGGGGGACTCCACCGCCTCGAAGTGGAACTCGTTCGCGAGCCGTCGCCACAGCCCACCGGCGAAGCTGAAGATGTACACGGCGAGGAATCCCACGACCGCAGCGGCGGTCTTCGGCGCGGTGACGGCCAGCACGAGGAGGGCCACGGCAATAGCCAGGAGGAGGAGCGTCAGGCCCGAGAAGGCGATCGACCCGATCAACCGCCCGCTCGGAACCAGCGCCATGAGGTGCTCGGGAACAGGTGCGCCGGATGAGAGTGATGGTGCCGGTTCGGCCGCAACCTGGCCGCCCGCCACCGGCCCGGGCGCGACCGGGGCGCGCAGCAATCGTTCCCGGACTTCGAGTGCGGTTGACTCGGACAGGTACGCCAGGCGCCCGTCGGAAGCGCCGGAGCCGGCCAGGCGGATCCGGAGTTCGGACACGCCGAGGAGCCGGGCCAGAAGTGGGCGTACGAGGTCGACCGCTTGGATGCGGGCCAGCGGAAGTCGCTTGGAATCGTGCCGGATGAGGCCGGTCTCAATGCGGAGCGTGTCCCCTTCGATCTTCCATCGCGTCACCAGCCAATGGACGAAGCCGAAGACGACAGATGCCGCGGTGATCCCGACGGGGTAGTAGAGCGGGCCCTGTTGACCGTTGCTGTGGACAAAGGTCAACAGGAACGACAAGACGATGACGGGTGCCAGCCGTCCTATGCGCGTCAGCGGCGAGAGCGGATGCAGCCGTTGCCAGCCGCCCTCGCGATCCAAGCCCTGTCTCACATGCCGGCCGCTTTTGACTCGCCCAGTTCGGTCAGCCGATCGCGGAGGCGAGCCGATTCCTCGCGTTCGAGTCCCGGGATGCGGGCATCGCTGGCGGCAGCCGCTGTGTGCAGCCTGACCGTGGAGAGTTTGAAGAGGCGCTCTATCGGACCCGCGGTGACCTCGACGAACTGCATGCGCCCGTAGGGAACGACAGAGAGCCGGCGCACCATGACGCCGCGTGCCACGATCAGGTCCTCGTGCCGTTCTTGATAGCGCCAGGCCCGGAAGCGGTTGCGGACGAACCACGACGAGAGAGCCCCGGCCACGATCACGACGAGCACGCTGATGCCGCACGCCAGGGCGCCAAGTGCGGCGCCGAAGATCAGCCCCACGGCGAATGCCATGATGACGGTGGCCAGGGCCAGTTCGGCTCGACGCATCCTCCACAGTCCCGGCGAAGGGTGCTGCCAGGTCTGCTCTGAAGCTGCGGTCATGCAGGGAAACTTAGAGCCGAAGGTCGCCGCTGTCCGTGCCGGGGCTCTCCGAGACAGCACGGCGCCCCAGGCGTAGGGTGGGCCGATGAGCATCGACACGCACCTCGAGCCCCTCACGCGCCAGTTGGCCGCCGTCCTCGAGCCGGTGGCAGGCCAGGTCTACTTCGCCCCCGAGTGCCACCAGGCCTACGAGAAGCTGGGCTTCTCCGCCAGCCCGGGCGAGTTGGGGAACGGCGTACAACTGCCTGACGGCCCGGCCTACTTCACGAGCCGGGGTTCGGTCATGGGCCAGGTTCCGGGTGAAGTGGTGGCGTCGGCGTTCGCCGTCTTCAATCCCGAGACGGTTGGTCGTGGCGTACGCCACGGGTGGGAGCGCACCGACGCGGCCACCATCTGTGCCGCGCGCACGGACGGGGCCACGGCACAGCTGGAGCGTATTCTGGGCGAGCAACCTGAGGGGTGGTCGCGTGCGACCGAGCTCCTGTCCCGCGCCGCGTCCCAGCTGCGACCCGAGGGCCGTCCCCTCTATTCCGGTTTGTTGCATCTCGGGCTGCCGGGGACGCCCCTCGGCGACATGTGGCGTCTGACCGACATGCTACGCGAGTACCGGGGAGACGCACACACCGCGGCGTGGATCTCGAGCGGCTTCAAAGCCCCCGAGATCGGCCTGCTGTCCGAGCTCTACTGGGGCCTTCCGCTACGCAGCTATGTGCGCACCCGCGCCTGGTCCGACGCACACCTCGCAGTGGCCGAAGCACACCTGCGCGAGCATGCACTCATCGATGACGGCGGGCTCACTGATTTCGGGCGTACGGTGCGCGAGAACATCGAGGTGGCCACGGACCGGCAGTGCACCGTCATGGTCCGGACGTTGGACGACGATTTCGACGAGCTGCTCGCGCTGTTGACACCGTGGGGCGAGGCCATTCGTGACGCCGCCGGTTATCCACCCAAGGGACCACAGAACCTCGCGCCGCCCCGGTAACGGCGTGCCCCGCCGCGCTGTGGTCAGCGCGTGGTGGCGATGCCGCCGTCGACGGGGATGACCGCGCCGGTGAGATAGGCCCCGGCGCGCGAACTCAGGTAGATGGCGGCGCCCGCCATGTCGTCGGGACGGCCGATCCGCTTGAGCGGTGCGTTGGCCGCTATCTGCTCGCCGAACGCCTCGAGCGTGGCCGCCATCATCTTTGACTCGAAAGGTCCGGGTGCGATGGCATTGACCGTGATGGCGGGGGCCAGGCGCCGGGCCAGATGGCGGGTGAGGTGGTGCACGGCCGCCTTGCTCGACGAGTACGCGTAGTTCTCGACCAAGGGAACGCAGAGCCCGTCAATGGATCCGATGTTGATGACCCGCGCCGGCGCCTCACTCGTGCCGGAGGCCTGGAGGAGCGGGACCAGGAACCTGGTCAGGTGGAAGACGCCCTTCACATTGAGCGCCAACACCTTTTCGAAGGCCGTCTCGTCGAACTCGGCCAAGGGGGCGCCCCACGCGGCCCCGGCGTTGTTGACGAGGATGTCCAGGCGATCGAGCCGCGACACCATCTCGTCAGCCAGACCCCGGCACCCGCCCTCGGTCGACAGGTCCGCCGGAATGCCATAGCACGTGCCTTTGGCGGAGAGCTCTGCGGCGACCTCGGCGCAGGCGCCGGCCTTGCGCGACGAGATGTAGACCACCGCGCCCGCGTCGACGAAGCCTTCAGCGATCATCTTGCCGATCCCGCGCGTGCCGCCAGTGACCAGCGCGGCCTTCCCGGCGATGGAGAAGAGATCACTGGCGCTCACGGGGCAGCTGCCATGGCGATCGCGCTGCGCAGCACGACACCGGCGCCCACGCGCAGCGACGCATCCTCCACGGAGAACGTGGGACTGTGGTGCATCCCGCTGGTTCCCTCGGCGTTGGCCCCGCCGACGAAGAAGTAACAGCCGGGCAGATGGTTGAGGAATTCGCTGACGTCGTCACTGGGCGAGGAAGGCGGCATGCGGATGACGTGTTCCCGCCCCAGCCATTCCCGCGAGGCTGCTTCGACCAGGTCCGTCACGGCGCCGTCGTTGACCACCTGCGGCGTGTGCTCGGGGAACGCCAACTCTATGTGGACTCCATGGGAATCGGCGATGACGTCGCATACCGCGCGTAGCCGGAGGAACGCCTCTGCGCGCTGCTCGTCGGTGAAGGTGCGCAGTGTTCCCGAGACGGTGGCCGTGGTGGGGACCACGTTGACCGCAGTCCCGGCCGAGAGCATGCCGGCGCTGCACACGCAGTTCGCGCCCTCGTAGGTCATGCCTGCGGCGACGCTGCCGAGGCGGGAGACCAGGTCGGCCGTGGCCTTGATCACGTCACCCTTGGCCGTCGGAATGGCACCGTGCCCACCCGGGCCGACCAGTGTGATACGCAACGCGTGGGCTTCCGACATGGCAATCCCTTCCCGCAGGGCCACCACCCCGGTCGGGATCTGCGACGTCACGTGGAAACCGACCAGGCGGGCGCCGGTCATCACATCGAGGGCACCGCCCTCGACCATTCGTTTGGCGCCGCACAGCGCTTCCTCGGCCGGCTGGAACAAGAAGATGTAACGACCCGGGAGCTCTTCACGGTGCGCGCCGAGTGCGCCCGCCACGCCGAGGAGCGAGGCGACGTGGACGTCGTGCCCGCAGGCGTGCATGGTGCCGTCCACGTCGGAGTGGAACGGGGTGGTCGCCGCTTCCTGAATAGGCAACGCGTCGATGTCTGCTCGCAGGACGACGCTGCGGCCCGGCCGTCCCCCCTCGAGCGCGAATATCCCGCCGGTTTCGGTGACCCGGGCCAGCTCGCCGATATCCAACGCCGCCATGCGGTCGCGGATCATCGCCGAGGTGGCGTGCTCCTCGAAGGACAGCTCGGGTCGGCGGTGCAGGGCACGGCGGGTGTCCACCATCTCGTCGTAGAGCGCGGCCACGGCCGCCTCGGCCCCGGCGTCAGTCATCGCAGCCGTGCTCGAGCTCTTCGACGTTAGGCCTGATCTCCTCTTCGACGAACCTGCGCAAGACGTCGCGGATGTCCGGCTGGTTCGTCAGACTTCTCGGACATCACGTGCCTCCCGCGTACGGTGGGCCATACAGTCCGGGCATAGTCCGCGGAAGATCACCTCGGTGTGACTGAGCATGAACCCGTGTCGTTCTGCTGCGGTTAAGGCGAGGAGACCAAGGTCCTGGTCGATATTTTCGATCCGGCCACAGCTCGAGCACACCAGATGGTGGTGGTGATGGATATCGGGGTCGAATCGGGCGGATCCAGTGCCCAGATCGATCTGGTGGATCTGTCCTAAGGCAGCCAAGCTGTGCAGTATCTCATAGACGGTCTTCAAGGAGATGTTCGGCATCCGCGCCTTAGCGATGACGTAAATCGACTCCGCAGTGGAGTGTGTGGGGTTGGCGTAAAGGATTTCAAAGATGCATTGCCGCTGTCGGGTGACCTTTAGGCCGTGCTGGCGAAAGAGCGCGGTCAGGGTATCGGGGTCTTCCACGGTCACGTCCTTCGAAGGGGCCCCATCCAGACACAACGACCATCTTCGCTGCTTTCAAAGACCTGAATGCCCCGGATCCCAGCGTCCGCCGGCGCGAACTTTGGCCAAACCCTGAGGCGTGATGCCTCGGTCAGGACGCGGATCGAGACCTTTGCCTTCAGGGCCGATATTGGCTTCCCACCTAGGGTTTGGTGACCGGCTCGACCAGAACCGGTCACCAAACCCAGGGATGTCATCAGGCGAGGTCGAAGCGATCGAGGTTCATGACCTTGGTCCACGCTGTCACGAAGTCACGTACGAACTTTTCCTTCGCGTCATCAGATGCATAGACCTCCGAGATGGCTCGGAGCTGGGAGTTCGAGCCGAAGGCGAGGTCGACGGCGGTGCCGGTCGACTTGACCTCGCCCGTCCCGTGGTCGCGCCCCTCGTACACGTTCTCAGCCGAGGCGGATGCCTTCCACTCTGTGCTCATATCGAGCAGGTTCACGAAGAAGTCGTTGGTCAACGTCTCGGGCCGGTCGGTGAAGATGCCGTGTGCAGACTGGTCGAAGTTGGCGTTCAGGGCACGCATGCCGCCGACCAGAACCGTCATCTCGGGAGCGGTCAACGTCAACAGGTTGGCCCGCTCCACCAGCGCGTGCTCGCCCGGCAACTTCTCTCCGGCTCGCAAGTAGTTGCGGAACCCGTCGGCGGTGGGTTCGAGCACGGCGAACGACTCCACGTCGGTTTGCTCCTGCGAGGCGTCCGTGCGCCCCGGCGCGAAAGGAACCGTGACGTCATGCCCAGCGTTCTTCGCCGCCTGCTCGACGGCCGCGCACCCGCCCAGAACGATCAAATCAGCGAGCGACACCTTTGTTCCGCCGGACTGTGAGCCGTTGAAGTCGTGCCGGATCTTCTCGAGGCTCTGCAGCACTTTGGCCAGTTCCGCCGGATTGTTGACTTCCCAGTCCTTTTGCGGCGCAAGGCGAATCCGTGCCCCGTTCGCCCCGCCACGCATGTCGGTGCCGCGGAAGGTTGCCGCTGACGCCCATGCGGCGGAAACCAGCTGGGAAATGGACAATCCGGAGGCGAGGATCTTGCCCTTGAGGGCAGCGATGTCCTGTTCCCCAGTCAGTTCATGATCGACCTGGGGGACGGGGTCCTGCCAGAGCTGCGGCTCGGGAACCCAAGGGCCGAGGTAGCGCGAGACGGGTCCCATGTCGCGGTGCAGCAGCTTGTACCACGCCTTGGCGAACGCGTCTGCCAACTGGTCCGGGTTCTCGTGGAAGCGCTTTGCGAGCGGCGCGTAGATCGGATCCAACTTCAGCGCAAGGTCCGTCGTCAGCATCATGGGGGCGTGCCGTTTCGACGCATCATGAGCATCGGGCACGGTGCCCTGTGCCGAGGGATCCTTGGGAGTCCACTGATTCGCACCGGCGGGGCTCGTCGTCAGCTCCCAGTCGTACGTGAGCAGGTTGTCGAGGTACCCGTTGTCCCACTTCGTGGGGTCACTGGTCCACGCACCCTCTATCCCGCTGGTGATTGCATCGTCGCCCTTGCCGCTGCCGAAGGTGTTCGGCCAGCCGAGGCCTTGGAACTCGAGGGGGCAACCCTCGGGTTCCGGACCGACGTACTCCGCACCGGCTGCACCATGGCACTTGCCGAACGTGTGACCGCCGGCGATGAGCGCAAAGGTCTCCTCGTCGTTCATCGCCATACGACGGAAGGTTTCTCGAATGTCCCTGGCGGCAGCCAGCGGATCCGGGTTGCCGTTGGGTCCTTCCGGATTCACGTAAATGAGGCCCATCTGCACAGCGCCGAATGGCCCGGCGAGCTCCCTGTCGCCGCTGTAGCGCTCATCTCCGAGCCACGTGTCCTCAGACCCCCAGTAGATGTCGTCTTCGGGCGCCCAGATGTCCTCTCGCCCGAACCCGAAGCCGAACGTCTTGAGACCCATCGAGTCGAGGGCACAGTTGCCGGCGAAGACAAGCAGATCGGCCCAGGAGATCTTCCGCCCGTACTTCTGCTTGACCGGCCAGAGCAAGCGGCGCGCCTTGTCGAGGCTCGCGTTATCGGGCCAACTGTTGAGGGGGGCAAAGCGCTGAGCGCCGGTGCCGCCTCCGCCCCGGCCATCGTGGATGCGGTAGGTGCCTGCGTCATGCCACGTCAGCCGGATGAAGAGCGGCCCGTAGTGGCCGTAGTCGGCCGGCCACCAGTCTTGCGACGTCGTCATGACCTCGATGACGTCCTGCTTGAGCGCGTCGAGGTCGAGGGTCTTGAATTCATCTGCGTAGTTGAACTCCTCGCCCATCGGATTTGACTGGGGCGAATGCTGGAGCAGAACGTCCAGGTCCAGCTGATTCGGCCACCAGTCGTGGTTCGACCTGGGCCCAGTCGGCTTGGGAGTCGGAGCGGGGATTACTGGGCTCTCGCTTTCGCTGCCTCTGTCAGACACGTGGGTCCTTTCCGTCTCTCTTGTTTCCTTCTGATGGCTGGTTGTTCTAGACGTCGGTTGCTCTGGATCCCAGGCTGTGCTGCGCAGATAGCACACCGTGCCAGCGGAGAAGGGCAACTTTGTCGGCGGATGTCTCCATATGGGAATGCTTTATGCAAGTTAGCTACAGGGTTAGAATGAGTCAAGAGAAAGAACACATCCAGTGCGCCGCTTAGGTGTCGTCTACGGAGCGCGAGGAGGAACACCATCAGCGATTTGGTCCAGCGGTTGAGAGGCCGGGCGTGGCGGCTCACGGTCCAGCGAAGAGTTGTGGCTGAGGTCCTGGCCGGCGAACACGTCCACCTCACCGCCGACGCCGTGCACAGCCGGGCCCAACGACTTCTCCCCGAGATCAGCCTGGCCACCGTGTACAACACCTTGAACGAACTGGTGGACATGGGCGAGGTGCTGGAGATCTCCACCGGTGACGGCCCGAAGCGTTACGACCCCAACGCCACGACCCCCCATCACCATCTGCACTGCGTCGGATGTGGAGCCCTGCGCGATGTGAATCCCAAAGGCTCCGACCAATTGACACTGCCAGGCAGCCAGCAGCACGGCTTCGAGGTGCTCGACGTGGACATCGTCTTCCGAGGCCGCTGCCCCGACTGTCGTACCGCCGCCACCCAAACAGCCATGAACTGAATGATCCTGCCGGGTGTAGCAGTGTGTTGGGACATCCCCGAGAACGAGAGAGTTCCATCGACAATCAAGTCATTCGGACTGAATGAGCCGATTTCCCAGGTCAGAGGCTCAATCCGCCACCTCAGTCTCGCAAATCGGCGGTGGGTTTGTGGTGAAAGTCCCTCCGGGGACCGCTCACATCCCGCGGGGAGCGGTGAGGGCAGTCTGGTGGGCAGTGGAGATGGCGACGACCACTTGTTGTGAGGTGGCGATGACACCAACGGCCAATATGGCGGCGGGAAGTGAGATGCCCAGGGCGACATGGCTCGAGAAAAGGGCCGCCATGAACGCCGCATAGGTGAGCAACTGTGTGCCGAGCACGATGAGCCACCATCGCAGCACGAGCGGGCGGTGGGGATCGTCGGGCGGGAGGCAGTCCCGGATGGCCTGGTACGGCATCCAAAGGTTGACGATGGGCACGAACCAACAACCCACGCCCCACCCCGGTGAGTGCGTCGCCCCGAATCCGAGGGCCCGGGCGGCCGAGGCGGCGCGGAACTGCCAGATCAAGGCGAAGACCAGCGCCGCGATGGCGGCCAGACTGAAGACCACGCTGAGGGGACTCGCCGTTGACTGGCCGGAAAGGGCAGGCACGGGCCTTCCGTTTCGGGACGCGTCATAGATGACGCGGAGGTTGTGACCCATCGCCTTGATCTGGGAGCGACGTAATTGGAGATTGAGAAGGGTGATCAGGTCGTTGACGCCGAAGAACGCGACCGCCACGCGAGCGGTCTGTGTCATGGTGACCTCGCGGTGCACCAGATCTGGCGCGTCCGGCGGCCGCGGCATCCATCGGGGGTAGGCGGTGGGTGGAGGCGGCAGGAGCCGGTTCGCCTGCGATGGCGGCTGTTGTTGCGCCGGCGGAACTGGTAGAGGGGGCGGGATCGCCGGCCCTACCGTGGCTGCGGTCCAGGCATAGCCGTCCCACCAACGCTGCCCGGGGCCGCCGGCGGGATCGGCATACCACCCCGGGGGCGCGCCCGGGTAGCCGCTCACATCGTCAGTCACCCCGCCATCCTCCCTCACCAACGCCTCCAACGTGGGCCGGCATCGCTCCTACATCATCAATTGGGAGGCGAACAACGAGATGGCGTTGATGTGCGCGTCAACGCTCTGCAGGCCGGCGGCCATCGTATTGAGCGAGATATGGCTCGCTCCCGCCTGGCGCCACCGCTCCGCATGGAGCGCCATCAGATCGGGGTCGTCAGGGGTGTAGTTCACGCGCCCCTCGAATTGGATGGTGGACGGATCGCGCCCGACCTCGCGGGCGCCCTCGGCCACGATTTCGAGGGCCTCTTCCAGCGTGCCCCCCGGTCGGGCCATCGGAAACCAACCGTCGGCCAGCCGCCCCACCCGTCGGAGCGCAGCGGGGACCGAAGCCCCGATCCAGATGGGAATGGGACGTTGGATCGGGAGAGGGGCCAGGCCGGCGGCCGTGATGTGGTGGAACGTTCCGTCGATCGTCACGCTCTCCTGCGTCCACAGCTGGCGCAGGACGACGATCTGCTCTTCGAGGATCGCCCCGCGTTCGGCGAACGGCTGGCCCAGCGCCTCGTACTCGACGCGGTTCCACCCGATACCGAGCCCCAATCGGAACTGCCCGCCGCACAGCAGGTCGACCTCGGCCGCCTGCTTGGCCAACAAGGCGGTCTGACGCTGGGGCCCGATGAGGATGGACGTGGCGAAATGCAGGTTCGTGAACGCGGCCAGGTACGAAAACAGGACCAGGGGCTCGTGGAACGTGGTGTGCACGTCGTAGGGACCCCCGAGGTCGCCCAGCACCGTGGTGTCGCCGCCCACCACGTGGTCGTAGGCCGCCAGGTGGGAGTAGCCCAGCGCCGAGGCGGCCGTCCCATAGGCGCGCACGGCACCGCGATCGCCGCCGAGCTCGGTTTGCGGGAATATGACTCCGATTTCCATGCGTGTAGTGTGCCCGCTCCCGTTAGGGTCTCGCGAATGAAGGCACGAATCTTTGTCGAACCGCAGCAGGGCGCCGAGTACCAGCGCCTGCTCGCGGTGGCTCAAGAGGCGGAGGCATGTGGCTTCGACGCGTTCTTCCGCTCCGACCACTATCTGACCATGGGCGGCGACGGCCTGCCGGGCCCCACCGACGCCTGGGTCACCCTGGGCGCCCTGGCCCGGGAGACCAGCCACATCCGTCTCGGCACGCTCGTGACCTCGTCCACCTTCCGCTGGCCGGGCATCTTGGCCATCACGGTGGCCCAGGTGGACGGCATGAGCGGGGGGCGTATCGAGCTCGGGCTCGGCACCGGTTGGTACGAGGGCGAGCACACGGCCTACGGCATCCCGTTTCAACCGCTGGGCGAGCGTTTCGAGCGTCTCGAGGAGCAGCTCACGATCATCACCGGACTGTGGGACACCCCGCCGGGTGAGACCTATTCGTTTTCCGGGAAGCACTACCAACTGGCCAAGAGCCCTGCCCTGCCCAAGCCGGTGCAGCGCCCGCACCCCCCCGTGATCGTCGGAGGCGGCGGGGTGGCGCGCACCCCCCGCTTGGCAGCCACCTTCGCCGACGAATTCAACCTCGCCTTCCACGGTGTGGCCGAAACCGGGGCGCAGTTCGTTCGGGTGCGGGCGGCGTGCGAGCAGATCGGCCGTGATCCGGCGACACTCGGTCTCTCGGCGGCCCAGGTTGTCTGCTGCGGCGTGGACGAAGCGGAAATCGCTCGCCGGGCCGCATCCATCGGGCGTGAGGTGGCCGAGCTGCGCACAAGCGGAGCCGCCGGCACGCCGGACGAAGTGGTGGAGCGGTGCCGGGCCTTGGGCGCGGCAGGCGCGGACACGGTCTACCTCCAGGTGCTCGACCTCAATGATCTCGATCACATCCGGCTCATCGGCGAGAGCGTGCTGCCGCATCTTCGCTGAGGCGCCGAAAGGGTTCAGTCCCGGCCGTTCAATCCTGGCCGGTGCACACCGCCCCTCGGTGTGGTCGGCGTCGTGGACGTGTTCGCTGACTTGGTCCCGGTCAGCGTGATGCGCGCCAGTGTGTCGCCACCGACGCCGATGCAGGCTCGTACGCCCGGGCAGGCCAGCGCCGTGAGTGGCAATGGTGTGTATTCGGTCGTCGCCGCGGTGAAGGAGGTGCCGCCGTCGCGGCTCTGCGCCACTCCGCCGGTCCCGATAGCCGGATGGCCGACCCACTTCGTGCCCACCATGGCGCAGATACGGGGCGAGGGGCACGCAATCCCATAGACGTCGTCGATCGATGGCGGGGCACCGGTCGGCCTCCAGGTCTGACCGCCGTCCTGGCTCGTCAGCACCTCCCCCTTCGCGGGGACGATGGCACTGATCGTGCTCGACGTGGTGCCCGCGGCCACGCACGAGGTGACGGTGGCGCAGACGACGGTCTGCAACAGGCCGGTCTTCGCCGGCACGTTGGCGGCAGTCCACGTGTCGCCACCATCGGCCGAGATCACGATGGCACCTTGCCCATGCCCCGTAGTCGTGGCCGTGACGCCCGTCGCCAGGCAGGGACCGCCGGCGACGCACGTGAGGGAGCCCGCATCCTGCAGTCCTGCGGGCAGATTCCCCCCACGTTGCCAGGTGCGCCCGAAGTCATTCGAGTGCGCCGACCAGAACGTCGTGCCGTCGGTGGCGATGACCGTGCAATCGATGGCGCGGGGACACTCGGCCCCGCTGATCACCGTCGCGCCAGCCGGAATGGCGACCACCCTCCAGCTCGACCCTGCGTCGTGGGTGGTGAGCGCGATGCCGGCCGAGGCCGAACCGCTCAGGCCGACGGCCATGCAGAGCCGGGCACTCGGGCACGAGATCGCGGTGAGAGCGGGCGCCGAGGCGAGGTGCAGGGGCTGTGCGACCCACGTCTGCCCGCCGTTGAAGGTGGCGTCGATCACCGTGGCCGGTGAAGGGGGCGGCGACGAGGATGGCGTCGAGCTGGAGGTGGGAGAGGATGTGATCGTGCTGGCGGTGCCCGGCCCGGGCGTCCCCACTGCCCAACAGCGGTCGGCGCCCGCGCACGACACGGCGTCGAGCTGACCGGTCCCGATCGGCGCCGGTTGGCCCACCACCGCCGGTGTACCCGATCGTTGACCGAGGACGGGGGGTTGGCCGGAGACCCTGTTGGGAGACGTCGTGGTGCATGCCGCCGCCGTGAGCCCCAGCGTGACCAGCACCGCAGCCGGAAAGAAGCCCGCGGCGGGCCGGGCGCGCCAAGGTCGTCGTGATGGTTTGCAGGGCACCGCGGGAGGACAATAGTGGTGGACAGCGAGTTTCTCAGTGCATCGTTGGCTACCCTCGCTCCTGTGAACTGGGTCGATCTGCTGATCATCGGATTGATGCTGATCGCGGCGGTCCAGGGGCTCCGGCTCGGCGCACTCGTGCAGATCCTTGCCTTCGCCGGCTTTTGGCTGGGCTTTCTTCTCGGCACGGTGGTGTGGGTGCCGGCGTTGAAGTTCGTGCACCCGGCAAACGAACGCCTTGGGATCACCGTGGCCGCCGTGCTTCTCACTGCAGGTGCGCTCGGCATTGTCGGCCGGGTGGCCGGGAGCTACAGCAACGTCACCTTGCGGCGACATCATCTTGGCAACGTCGATTCGGCGCTCGGCGTCGGGGTGGCGGTGGTCGCCGTCCTCTTGTCGTCGTGGTTGGTGGCCAGCGTGATCTCATCGCCCAACAGCCGGTACACGTGGCTGAGCTCCGCCGTGGCCCGCTCCGACATCCTGCACTCCGTCGATCGGATCCTGCCCACGGTGCCGCCGGTCTTCACCGATCTGCAGAACTACCTCAACGAGCAAGGATTCCCACAGGTGTTCTCCACCCTGACCCAACCCTCCCCGGGAGCTGTCGCCACACCGACGGATGCCGCGACGAGGGCCTTGGCCAACCCGGCGATCTCGTCGACGGTGAAGATTCTCGGCGCAGCGTGTGGCGACGAGCAGGAGGGTTCTGGGTTCGTGGTGGGCCACGGACTGGTGGCGACGAATGCCCACGTGGTCGCGGGCGAATCCGACACGCAGGTTGTCGTGGATGGTGCGTCGTACAGGGGCACGGTCGTGCTCTTCGATCCGGCGTTCGATCTGGCCATTCTGCGGACGAGTGCGCCGCTGGGCCCGGTGCTGACGCTTGACCCGAACGACGTGGCGCGTGGCACGCAGGCGGCGATCCTGGGTTATCCCGAGGACGGCCCGCTGACCGTCGTGGGAGCCGGCATTTCCGCCCAGATCACTGCCCTTGGGCGGGACATCTACAACCAGGGGGCGGTGACGCGCATCGTGTACTCGCTCTCGGCCAATGTGCGGCCGGGGAACTCGGGCGGCCCCTTGATGGTGGCCGGAGGTGAAGTCGTCGGCGTGGTGTTCTCCCGCTCCACTGTGTACCCCAATGTCGGCTATGCCTTGGCGTCGCCGGGTGTGCTGGCGCGCATCCAAGCGGCACGGTCGCGCCAGACACCGGTCAGCACGCAAAAGTGCCCCACCGCATAGGAAGGGCAGAATAGGGCCATGACACTCCGCATCGAGGACTATGCCGTGATCGGCGACCTGCACACGGCTGCCCTCGTCGGCATGAACGGGTCGATCGACTGGCTCTGCCTGCCGCATTTCGACTCCCCGTCGTGCTTCGCCGGACTCCTGGGTGACGGGTCACATGGATTCTGGCAACTCGCTCCCGCCGGCGGCCCGTCGAGCATCGTGGCCACGCGTCGCCACTACCGGGAGGATTCCCTCGTCCTCGAGACCGAGTTCGACACGGCGACGGGGACGGTGCGCGTCACCGACTGCATGCCCATGCGCGACACCCATCCCCATGTGGTCCGCCTGGTCGAAGGAATTTCGGGAACGGTCGACATGCACATGGACCTGGCCGTGCGCTTCGACTACGGCGAAATCGTGCCGTGGCTCACCTCGACCGACGGTTTGATCCGCATGACCGCGGGACCGGACGCCGTGGCACTCTGGCATCTGGTCGACCCCGTGGGCCACGACCTGCACACGGAGGCCGATTTCACCGTCCGCGAGGGGTCGCGTTTTCCCTTCACGTTTGTCTGGTTTCCTTCGCACGAAGAACCGCCCCCGCCGCTCGACGCCTACTACGCCATCAACCTGACGGACGCGTACTGGAAAGAGTGGTCGGCCCGCTGCACCTACGAGGGCCCCTACCGCGATGCCGTGGTCCGCTCACTGATCACCCTCAAGGCGCTCACGTATGAGCCCACCGGTGGCATCGTGGCCGCGGCCACCACTTCTTTGCCCGAAGCGATAGGAGGGAGCCGGAACTGGGACTACCGGTACTGTTGGCTGCGCGATGCCACCCTCACCTTGGAGTCGCTCATGCGAGGGGGCTACTTCGAAGAGGCCATGGCCTGGCGCGACTGGCTGCTGCGCGCTGTCGCGGGTGATGTGTCGCGGCTCCAGATCATGTATGGGCCTGCGGGTGAGCGCCGCCTCGACGAATGGGAGGCCCCATGGCTGCCGGGCTATGAGAACTCCGCCCCGGTGCGGATCGGCAACGCCGCCTCGGGGCAGTTCCAGCTCGACGTCTACGGTGAAGTCATGTCGGCGCTCTACGCGTCGGCGCACAGCGAAGGCATCCAGAGCAGGGCCGCGTGGGCCCTGCAGACACAGTTGGTCGATTTCTTGCGCACGGGCTGGGACGAGCCGGACGACGGCATATGGGAAGTGAGGGGCCCGCGCCGGCATTTCACGCACTCCAAGGTGATGGCCTGGGTGGCGGTCGACCGGGCCGTCCGCACATTGGAAGAATGGCCAGAGCTTGAAGGGCCGCTCGAAGAATGGCGCGTCCTGCGCCACCAGATCTTCACCGAAGTGTGCGAGAAGGGCTACAACGAGAAGATCGCCTCGTTCACCCAGTACTACGAGTGTGATCTTCTCGACGCGAGCGTCCTGATGATCCCGTTGGTGGGATTCCTGCCGGCGACGGACCCCCGCGTGATCAGCACCGTCGAAGCCGTGCAGAAGGGATTGGTCGATGACGGTTTCGTCCTGCGGTACCGCACGGCCGACGACGGTGAGGTCGACGGGTTGACCGGTCGCGAAGGGGCCTTTCTGGCCTGCTCCTTCTGGCTGGTCGACTGCCTGCACCTCATCGGTCGCATCGACGAGGCGGAGGAGCTCTTCGGTCGGCTGCTGGCTCTCCGTAACGACCTCGGCCTCCTGTCCGAGGAATACGACCCCCGCGGTGGGCGCTTGGTCGGCAATTTCCCTCAGGCTTTCTCCCATGTGTCCCTCGTGAATTCCGCTTGCCGCTTGACCGGCCACGACGCATTGGCCACCCAGAGCGAGATGGAGATGGCAGAGGCCTTACGGGGCGGCCGCGTCGTCGATCACAGCCTCTCCATGTTCCCCGCCATGTCGCGGCCACCGAAGCGCAAGAGAATGCGCGGCGTTCGGCATCGAGGTGCGGCCAAGCGCTGAGGCCGGCGCCGACGGTCGTGGGGCCGAGCTGTCAGAGGAAGAAAGAGGAAGGCACATGAAGGCACTCACCGTGATACCACTCAAGGCGGGCTCCGCCGCGCTCTCCGACGTGGGCGATCCTCCCGAAAGCGACGGACCGATCCTGGTGGAGACGCTGGCCGTCGGGATCTGCGGCACCGACATCGAGATCGTCACCGGGGCCTACGGGTGGCCGCCGCCGGGCCGGGAACGCCTCGTGCTCGGTCACGAGTCCCTGGGCCGCGTCCTCGAAGCACCGGCCGGCGGGCCGGCCACAAAGGGCGATCTGGTGGTCGGCATCGTCCGGCGCCCCGATCCCGTTCCCTGCGCCAACTGCGCCGTTTTGGAGTGGGACTTCTGCCGCAACGGCCTCTACACCGAGCGTGGCATCAAGGAGCACGACGGCTATCTCTCCGAGCGTTACCGGATCACGCCCGACTTCGTGGTGAAGGTCGACCCCGCACTCGGCATCCTCGGCGTCTTGCTCGAGCCGACCAGCGTGGTGGCCAAGGCCTGGGAAGAAGTGGACCGGGTCGGCGGGCGGGCCCATTGGGACCCCAGGACAGTGTTGGTGACCGGAGCCGGCCCCATCGGACTGCTGGCCGCGCTCCTAGGTGTCCAGCGTGGTCTCGACGTGCACGTGATCGACCAGATGACCGATGGCGTCAAGCCCGATCTGGTGCGCGATCTCGGTGCGACCTACCACACGGGCACCATCGCCGACGCCGTGCCAGGAGGTCCCGACGTGATCATCGAATGCACCGGCGTGTCCTCGTTGGTCCTCGACGCCATGTCGCATGTGGGGACGGGAGGGGTGGTCTGCCTGACCGGGGTGTCCTCCGGTGGGCACGCGATCGAGATCGACGAGGGTGCGCTGAACCGCTCGATGGTCTTGGAGAACGTCGCGGTCGTCGGATCGGTCAATGCCAACCGGCGCCATTACGAGACGGCGGCGGCTGCGCTGGCCCGGGCCGATCCCTCGTGGTTGGACCGAGTCGTCAGCAGGAGGGTCCCGTTGGAGCGGTGGCAGGAGGCGCTGAACCGCAGTCCTGACGACGTCAAGGTCATCATTGAGGTCAACCCGCAGTGAGCAGCACCCATTCGCACTCGCACCGCCACGGCACGCCACATCCCCACACGCATGACCCGGACAGTGGCGCAGAGATCCCCGTCGTGCCGAGGCCGCACGCGATCGCGCCCGGGGTGCTCGAGATCGACACCTTGCTCGGCGGGTGGGAGCGCGTGACCGCGGGATACCTCATTGAGGGCTCCGCTCCCGTGCTCATCGAAACCGGCAGCCAGTCCTCGGTCCCCGTCCTCCTCGCTGCCCTCGACCAGATAGGAGTCGGGCCCGAAGAACTGGCCGGCGTGGCGGTCACCCACATCCACCTCGATCATGCAGGCGGCGTCGGCGATGTGGCGCGTGCGTTTCCTTCGGCCACCGTGTACGTCCACGAGAAGGGCGCACGTCATTTGGCCGATCCGACCCGGCTCATCGACTCGGCCGCACGGGTGTACGGGCCGTTGCTCGACTCGCTCTACGGGCGGATGGCGCCCACCGAGGCCGCGCGCCTCCACGTGGTGGCGGACGGGGAGGAGATTCCGGTCGGGCCCGACCGGACCCTGGTTGCGGTCGACTCACCCGGCCACGCCAAGCATCACGTGGGGTTTCACGACTCGCGGAGCGGCGTCCTCTTTGCCGGGGACGCCGTCGGCGTCAAACTGCCCGACGGCGGGGTCCTGCGCCCGGCCACCCCGCCGCCCGACTTCGACCTGACCCAGGCGCTGCACTCGCTCGAGAAATTCGCGGCCCGACGTCCGACGGCCATTGCCCTGGCGCACTACGGGCTGCTCGAATCCCCCGAAGAGCTCCTGGCCGAAGCCGGTGAGACCTTGAGGGAGTGGGCTCAGACTGCCGAGACGGCCTACCGGGCCGGGGCAGACATCGCCGAAGCGCTCTCAGCCCGCTTCGACGCCGCGCTCAGCGATATCGATCCGGCACACCGGGAGAAGCTCGACACACTGAACGGCGTCCACTCGAACGCAGCCGGCTTCCGCCGCTGGCTGGAAGGGCGGGAAACCCCCTCCTGACGAGGAGGTATTCGCTACTCGACCACCATTTTGGCGCGGAGCTCCTCCTGGCGAATTTCGAAGTCGTCGAGCGAGATACGCCCGTCAGCCAGATCCTCGTGCAATCTGGCGAACTGCTCGAGCAGGCGGGTTTGATCGACCACCTCGCCGTTCGAGCTGCCGATGTCACCGACATCATCCGCTGCCTTGTCCTCACGACGGGACTGCCGATCGTCCATCTTTGCCCGGGCCCGATCCTTCTTGGCCTGGTCGCGCTGAAGCTTGCCGAACGTCGAGCGTGCGCGTGCCATGGTTGACTCCTTTCCGGTCGTAGCGACGACCAGGTGCTGCCGGCAGAGCGCCTGCCCCACCGTAAAGATCCTTCTCAGAGATGCGATGGGCCGCTGTGACCCGGTGGCGGAGGGAGTGGGATTCGAACCCACGGTACCCATGAGGCACAACGGTTTTCGAGACCGTCCGATTCGGCCACTCTCGCATCCCTCCGGGGGAGATCCTAGCGGGTGCGCCCTCAGTCCCCGAGTGCGGGAGGCGCCGAGAGCGCCCGTTTCCCTGCAAAGAACGAGGTCAAAAGGGTTGCACACTCCGCTTCACGCACGCCGGCGGTGATCGGCAGCTCATGGTTGAGTCGAGGGTCGCAACACAGGTTGTAGAGGGTTCCGCAGGCTCCCGCACGGGGATCGGCGGCCCCGAAAACCAGGCGCCCCACCCGGGCGGCAACGAGTGCCCCCGCACACATCGGGCAAGGCTCGAGGGTCACCACCAAGGTGGCAGCGGACAGCCGCCATCCCCCCAGGGCCAGGGCCGCATCCCGCAGTGCGAGCACCTCGGCGTGTGCGGTGGGGTCGCCCGTGAGCTCACGCTCGTTGTGGCGTGCCGCCACGACGAGCCCGTCGATCAGGACGACGGCACCGACCGGCACGTCGTCGTGGGCCAGGGCATCTCGGGCCTGTGCGAGGGCCAGGCCCATGGCTTGAGGGTCGGTCAGCGGGTAGTCGGGTTCGGTGGTTATGGACCCTTTATAGGGCGCTGCTGACCGATTGCCCGAATCGTGCCTCTACGGGTAGGAGCTGGTAGAGGCCAGGCCGACGTCCTTGCGGATGAGATTGTCAGCAGCCTCGGTCTCGTTCGCCAGAGCGTGCAGCTGGGCGAACCACGAATTCAGCGTGGCCGTGCTTTCCGAGGAGATGGATTGGAGGAAGGAGATGAAGTCCTGGGTGCGCAGTGTCAGGTCCTGCGCCGGCACCTGCAGAGCCTGGGGCCACGCAACGAAGTGGACGGTATAGGCGAATTCACTCAAGGAGGTGACGTAGGGGCTGAGCTCTTGGGTGACCTGGGCCACCGATTGCCCGCTGCTGGTCGCGAGCGCGTGCGTGACGGTGACGTTGGCGGCGTTGAGTCTCGTGGAGGCAACGGTGAATTGGTTGAGGACGGTGTTGCTCACCGGGATGAGCTCTTTGTGCGTCTCGGACTTCACCGTTAACGGCGTCAAAGATCCCGGCGTCGATCCGGGGGAGTTGGCCCTGATGATCGCCACAATGATGACAACCACCACAACCGCCACCACCCAGGGGATGGCGCTGCCCCATCGGCGGGGGGATCGCCCCGGAGCGGGAGTGTCCTCATTCAGACCCTGCACCCACTCCACGGGAGCTGGTGCGGGATCCGGTACGACACGTGGTGACATCTCTGGCGCAACGATGGGCCTTGCGGAAGTCGTTGGTGGCTCGAACGTGACTGGGATAGTTGCCGTCTGACTCGGGGGCGGATTCCATGGCGTCGTTCGTTGAGGAGCATCGGTCTGTCGACGCGGCGCTGTCGCCGTTGCAGTCCGGCCGAGATTGCGGGGGGCCAGGTGTTCGAAGCGGGACTCGACGTCAGGTCGACGGAAGGATTGGGGTGGAGCAGGTTGTCCGGGCGACTTCGATGGATGCCGGTCCATGGCGGAGCGCCGGAGCGTTCCCTCTTCGCCGAAGGTCGAGGAGCGCCAATCCCACGTTCGAATCGACTCCACGATCGAAGCCAGCCGCTCGTCGATCGAATCCGAGGCTCCCTCGCTCGAAAGCGCAAACACCGTCTCCGCAGGCGGGTCCCGGCGGGGCGTGTGCGCGCTCCGCTGCATCCCTTCCCTGCGCCCCGACATGTCCATGGATCATATGGTGTACCAGATCGGGAACCTTCTCTGATCATGTCATCCGATTCCCGGTTCATGTCACCTGAAGTTCGAATGTGCGTCGCGTGCGTGTCATCTTCCGACGAAAAGTCGCGCCGGCAGTAGCTACACTCCGCCCGTGCTCCCGACCCTGATGAGCGAGCCCGAGAGCCAGCTCCGCCTTGAGGCGAGCACCTCCGGCCTGGCGGACCGGGTGCCCCTGGTATCGGCCCGTAGCCTCTTTTCAAAGGGGCAACGTAACTTCCTTATCGGCCTGTTTTGCGTCATTGTCTTGGGCCTGGTCTTGTCGGTCCGGGTTACCTTTATCGTGATTCTGGCGATCTTCACGTTGACGTACCTCGTGGCGGTCGTGTACCGGGTCTTCTTGTTCGTGCGCTCGTCGAGGGCCGATGCCGTAGAAGTCGTAACGGACGAGGAAGCGTTGAGTGTGCCAGAGCGTGATCTGCCGTTTTACACGATCATGATCGCGGCATATCGAGAATCGGCGGTGATCGCAAAACTTGTCGAACAGGTTGAACAGCTTGACTACCCGGTTGAGCGTCTCGAGGTTCTGCTGCTCATTGAAGAGGATGATGACGAAACGCTCGAAGCGTTGCGGAAGATCGATGCCGGTTCTCAGTTCAAACTGGTGGTCGTTCCGCCCGGTGAGCCGCGCACGAAACCCAAAGCGCTCAACTACGGGCTGACGTTGGCTCGAGGGGATATCGTCGCGGTCTTCGACGTCGAGGATTCTCCTGACATTCTCCAGCTGCGCCGCGCAGCCGTAGCGCTGAATCGCTTCGGACCCGAGGTTGCGTGTTTGCAGGCAAAGTTGTCGTACGGAAACGCCGATCAGAATTTCATCACTCGGAGCTTCACCATCGAGTACGCCATGTGGTTTTCCTTCTTTCTGCCCGGCTTGGTGTCATTGAATGCGCCGATTCCGCTGGGGGGGACATCAAACCATTTCCGTCGTGCTGCGCTGCGGGCGCTTGGGGGCTGGGACCCCTACAACGTCACTGAAGACTGCGACTTGGGCGTCCGAATGTTCCGGGAGGGTTATCGCACAAAGGTCCTCGAATCCGTCACCCTTGAGGAAGCCAATAGCGATTTCGTCAACTGGGTCAAACAGCGTTCGCGATGGTACAAGGGTTACCTGCAGACCTTCTTCATCCATCTTCGTTCCCCGGTGGAACTCACCAGGGAGATGGGCTGGAAGGGTGTATTCCACTTGACGGCATTTGTCGGTGCAACCCCGATTCTCGCCGTATTTAACCCAGTCTTCTGGGTTCTGACCATTCTGTGGTTTGTGGCCCATCCGGTGTTCCTGCTTGAGATCTTTCCTGCACCCGTCTACTACGTGGGACTGGTTCTGTGGTCCTTTGGCAATTTCCTCCTCTGGTACCTGACCCTGCTCGTCGCCCGTCACACCATGCGAAGTGGATTGATTGTCGCAGCGATGCTAGTGCCGCTCTACTGGATCATGATGTCCATAGCCGCCGTGAAGGCAGGGTTTCAGCTTGTCGTCACACCTTCCTTCTGGGAGAAGACGGTGCACGGACTTACGGAGAAGCCGCAATTAATCGAGTAAGTGGTTGGCGCTCGGCATCGGGAGTTGACTCTGTTGTAAGTCAAGGCCGCACCATCCGAGGAGTAGCCATCGTGTGAACGATGCGTGTCCGGTTGGTTGCAGGTTGGTTGGGAAGTTTTTTTCCGAGCACCTTCTTGGGTATTCCCGTTGACATGAACCGGGAATACGTCCATATTCGAATGGAATAGCAGTCGAAAAGGGCAAACCTCCCGCGAGGGGGTGACGCAAAGCCACGGGACTCCATGAGTCAGCCGGGCCGCCGAAATGGTGTTGGGTTTCTCCCCGTTTCCGCGACCCTTGGTTCATTCTGGGTGGAGAGGGACATGGGTCGGATGACAACTGCGGGATCGAGTGGTTCTACAGACAACGCCGGGAGCGGCTCGGCTGGTACCACGGTATCCACCCGACGTTGGTGGTGCAGCCAGCGTGCGGTCCTCGCTGTGGCCGTTTGCATTCTCGTCGGCTTGATCACGCTGAACACGTCGAGATCGGCCGTGGCCTCAGAAGATGCGGTGCATACATCAGTTATCTCGTCGGTCACCCCGCACCCGGTATCAACCACGACCACGTCAGGTGAGCACGTCATTGGTTCACTCTCGCGGACGCGGGTCACGACTCACAAGCTGTCCTTCACTGCTGGACTGGGACCAAATGGTCAAGCCCGCCGGCCTTCTCTCACGGCCTCACTCCCGTCGATCTCGACTACGACTGTCCAAATACCGGGTGCACCGGTCGTCACCTCCCTCTCGCCCAGCACTGTTTCGGCGGGTGGCGGTTCCATTGTGACCATCTTCGGGAGTGGGTTTGGCGGAGCGACCGCAGTTAAGTTCGGGCCGAATTCCCCCTCTAGTTTCACGGTGGTCACGCAGAACGAAATCACGGCGACAGCACCCACGAATGCCGGTACCGTCGGCGTGAGCGTTGTCAACACGTTGGGGGCGTCCACGGCGTCTCAAGGAAGCCAACTGACCTATGCATCGACGGGCCAGCTTCCGATTACAGCATCGGGACCCAATCTCGAAATCGGTGGCGTTCCTCACAAATTCACCGGTGTGAATGCCTACGAACTGGCGACCGAGTGGGGTACTAACCCTGGTTGCGGCGGCATGGAAACGACGACTCAGATCGCATCGCTCTTTTCCTCATTAGCTCCCGATTCCATCGTGCGCTTCTGGGCCTTCCAAGGTGACCTCGCGACGAACATCAACACCCATCAGATCGACTGGGCTCCAATCGATCGGATCTTCTACCTCGCAGCCGAGTATCACGTCTATCTCCTGCCGGCCATCACGGATCAAGGCGGCACCTGTGACGGGCAACATTGGCAGGATCCGTCATGGTACGCGGGCGGCTACAAGGACGTCTTCAACACGGCGGCGAACTCCGATGGCAGCGGTGTCACGCCGTTGTCCTACTGGGACTACATGCGGGCGCTGGTGAGCCGTTACAAGAACTCCCCGGCGTTGGGTATGTGGGAGCCGATCTCTGAACCGGAGGCGTCGACCTGTGCGTCCACCTACGAGCCGATCAATTGCGGGGGTCACCAGACATGCCCCAAGGAGTCCGCTGCTGCGACCGACCTCTTGTCCTTCTTCGACACTGTGGGTGGGGAGATTCACTCCCTCGATCCGACCCACCTCGTTGAAGGTGGATTCATCGGTGGCGGTCAATGCGGCACCGCGGGAACCGACTACGAGACCGTAGGGGCGAGCCCGGGAATTGACGTCCTCAGCGTTCATGATGGTTATGGGGCGTCGTTGTTGGGCGGTGATCAGTGGAATGGCCTGGCTGTGCGCTTCGCCCAAGCGGCCGTTTTAGACAAGCCGATCATCACGGGCGAGACTGGGATTATCGCCGGCAACGTTCCGGGATGTGAAAGCTTCAGCCAGCGCGCAACCAACATGGCAGCAAAGAGACAAACTCAGTTTGGGGCTGGGTCGGACGGGTTCTTGGTCTGGGACTGGGTGATCGACCCCCTGGGACCATGCAGCGGGAACACCGGTCCAGGCGACCCCTTGATGAACCTGTTCACCGTCGGTTCATAATTCTTCAAGGACCTCGCTGGGGGTGACGAGCAGTCCCGGTTCGCTTAGCGGATAGGGGATCGGGCGGCGGTCGGACCTAAGGTACAAGCGCCTCTCGTAATGGCTGCTTCGTGATCTCGACGCGTGTGGGAAACGTGCTTGCGAACTCGCCGCGATCACGAGGTTATTTCTGTGTGTCAACGGGCGTTCTTGCTTGTGGACTAATCACCGCATGGTGAGACTTAACGACGATGAGCCAGACGCTCCCCCGCCTTGATGAACCTGCCCTGCTCCGATCAATCGCACCGGTAGTGGAAATGTCCGCCACCGAGGTGCCACGGGAAAGCGAGGCCCGAGGGAGCCGTTTCCCGACGCCATCCGGCCAGTCCGGGCAGAATTCCAGCTTTCCCCTCGTTGAACTGGCAATTCCGGTCTACAACGAGGAGCACGCCCTCGAGGTGAATGTATGCCGCCTTCGCTCCTATCTGGACGAGTCGTTCCCCTTCCAAACGACGGTCCGAATCGTCGACAACGCCAGTACTGACGGGACATGGGCAGTGGCGACCCGACTCGCAGCAACCCTCCCCGGCGTAACAGCGATGAGGCTCGACGAAAAGGGCAAAGGTCGAGCGGTTCGCGCCGCCTGGTCGACCAGCTCCGCCCAGGTCGTGGCCTATATGGATGTCGACCTTTCAACTCATCTTGGCGCACTCCTTCCTTTGGTCGCCCCCCTGCTCTCCGGTCACAGTGATGTGGCAATCGGCAGCCGATTGGCTCCAGGCGCCCATGTCCTTCGAGGTGTCCGCCGTGAGGTGGTTTCGCGTGGCTACCATTTGCTCCTTCGGCTCGCGCTACGCAACCAGTTTTCGGATGCAACTTGCGGATTCAAAGCGGCTCGACGTGAGACGGCGGAGATGCTACTTCCTCTCGTGAGCGATGAACATTGGTTCTTCGACACCGAGCTACTGGTGCTGGCTGAGCGCAATGGATTCCGCATTCACGAGGTGCCGGTGGACTGGATTGATGACGCCGACTCTCGGGTGAAGGTGCGGACCGTAGCGCGGGGCGACCTGAGAGGTATCGCTCGGCTCATGCACAGTCGAGCCACGGGGCAGGAGCGACAGACAAGTTCGAATGGCTCAAAGAACTTGCCACATGCGCGACAGGGAACTCGTTACGCAGGAGTAGGTGTCGTGAGCACCGTGGCCTACCTCGTTATCTTTCTCGTGTTGCGTGGTGATCTTGGAATGTATGCCGCCAATGTCGCTGCTTTGGCCTTGAGCACCGTAGGCAACACAATCGCCCACGCTCGATTCACCTTTGGCCCCAGGGGTGGATTGCGCATGCGTCAAGCAGCGATCGCCGGAGGCACGTCCTTCGTCACCGCAATAGCTCTCACTTCGTTGGCTCTAATCGCCGAAGAGTTGCTCGGGGCGGCTTCATCCGTAACAGAGGCGCTTGCGATCTTGCTGGGCACTGTGGTCGCCGGATTCGTGGAGCTTGTCATGCTCCGTGCATCCGCATATCGCATTCACACTCAGCATGCGCGTCGCGAGTCCAGGCCTGATCACCTAGCGAGTCCAGGCCTGATCAGCTAGACAGTTGAGGACATCGCACCACGATCACTTCGCGGATTCCAAACGGGAGCGACCCGATATTGTCGAGTAGCCATCGCTCCATCTTGCAAGCCGCCCGGAAGAGAGACGACTCTTTGGTGTCGCCATAGTCGCGTCTTACCCTCTCTTCGAGTGCGGCGCCATCGAGGTGATCAAACTGCAGCCGGTTCCGCATCTTGAGGAGCCAGAACGCTGGGTAGACGACAGTTCCAAGCTGGAAATCGGTCTCCACCAGAAGTCCGACACCCTTTGCTTTCTGCGCCATCTCCGACCGGCCGTACCGACGTTCATGATGGAGGAACCGGTCGTAGTAGTCGTAGAGGTGTGGCCCCGCCGGAACTACCAAGATTGCCGCAGCGCCCGGGCGAAGAATTCGCCGGATCTCGGCCAGCGCTGCTCGGTCATCCGGAATGTGCTCTAGCAGGTTGATGCTGACGACCGCATCGGCACAGCTGTCTGGCAGCGGCAAACGACAGGCATCCGCCTGGGCTACCCCTACGTCGGGGAGAGCCATCCTCGCCTTTCTCAAACCCGAAAATATGAGATCAAATCCTATGACCCGCATGGTCGGGTATGTCTTGCGCAGGTCGTCTAACATGTAGCCGGTCGAGCAGCCAATCTCGATGATCGTCGCGGCCGAATTCAAGCCATCGAGTCGAGAAAGAATGACGGCTCGAGTAAGCAATTCGATTGGGTGGTCGCGAGTCGATTCCTCGTGAAACTCTTCGAGGTCCTCCGACCAGTTAGGCGAAATAACTCCGCCGAAATTGTCGTCCTCGGTTGAGTCGATCATGGGTCACTCCAATCGGTCTGGCCCAAGAACCATCGCCTGTTTGCGCTCGCGCCGAATCCCATCGAGCGACTCACTACTGCAACGCCTCACTTGGATGGCGTACGACCTTGAACAGTCGGAATCCCGGACAGCCAGAACGCGACGGGATCTGGTGCACGACTTTGGCGAATCCCGCACCTGTCGCCCATAGCTTCGGGTATTTGATGTTCTCTGCCGAAATCGGCGTGTCCGCAGGGTTGGGCTCGAATATGTAGTGGGCATGAAATGTCAGGGGGTCGGCCAGGGTGCGCTGGAAGTCTCGGTCGTTCGGGATAACGAACAGTTTGGGCTGGCTTATCGATGTGATCATGTCCGGAACGCATAGTGCCGCGTTGTCGACTATCACGTCTCCATTGGGAAGATGGAGACTGGCCAGATAATCCCCCATCGATATGATGGTGGCATAGCTAGTCTTCGTATTGAGCGCCAATCCGGTCACGTGCTTGTCGAAAATGAAGTCGAGAAACTGGGTCTCTTGAACCCCGATGTTTGGATTGAACATCGCGGCCGAAGTGACCACCGTTGCGGGGACCATCATGAGAAGTACGACGACGACTCCAATCGCGCTGAGCCATCCCGTGCGCATAGTGCTATTTCGGCGTCTAGATGGTTTCGAAGTGAGCTTTCCAGTCGAAAATGATGGAATGGCTGCAACCAAGCTTCCGACAATCAGAATCTCCAGTGGAAGGGTTGCGAGGAAATAGCGGTAAAGGTTTTCAATGGAGTTAGCCAAGAGCGAGAGGCTGTCAAAGGCTACGGCTCCGCCAAGAATGGCGAGAGGTGCGAGCATTCGTGGGTCGCGCCTGCGAATCGCCAAGACGATGGATATGAGCAGAGTGATCGGGAGTAGGGGCCAAAGCGAACCGATCGCCTGAATATCATAAATAATTCGGCCATGAAATGACTTGTGCTGCAGGAGTAACTCCTGTGCGGAGTTTCCGTAAATTGACTCGAATTGACCAAAGTATTGGCCAGTGATGACTTTACTGACTACTGCCCAGCCCACTGCCGCCGTAAGCGCAGGTACCGCAAAAATTGCGGCATCCGACATGGCTGTCGCTCGTCTGGCCCGTCTCGCTCCTTCGGCACGCCAATAGGAAACCGCAACTACCGCCACCGCACCGAACGCCGTTGCTGCGGCAGCCTCGTTTCGAGTCAGGTATGAGAATCCGAGTGCTGTAGCGCCGTAGGCCAGTGATCGTATGTCTCCGTCGTGCATCCATCGAATCAGATATCTCGTCGTCGCTGTGAGGGTGAATATGTAGAGACCTTCGCTCATGCCATTGCCCGCGTAGTAAAGGATCATGGGGTTCAACGCGAAAAAGGCCGTCAGGACGAGCCTCGGCGCCCGGCTGAGACCCCATTCGCGTAGCGCACAACGAATCTGATGAGCGGCGCCAGCCATTGCAAGGGCGCTGACCAAACTTCCGGCCATATCATTGTGCGAAAGTGCCGGCCACAGGTGGTTGCCGAGGAGTAAAACCAGGTCGGCCATGGACTGCAATGGGGTCCACACGAATCCCACCGCAGCCAGATGGGGGTCGCGCGAATAGACGATGTAGAAACCGTTGGCCATCCTGGACGTTGCGTCACCGTTGAAGCTGTGGTATTTGAAATCGAGCAGGACGGCCACTGTGACGTAGATAGCGAATGAGACGAGGTAGATGACACCACCCTCACTCGTGAGCAGCCGCGTGACGGAATGTCGGGTCTGCTCGATGTGCGGCGACTCAAGATCCTGCGCTGATGGGGTGTAAAGCGCCAGAGGATCCAACATTGGATCGTTGGCAGGCCAGCGATCGATAGTTGTGGTGGAGCTGTGCTCCATGGTCAGTCCCCGCCGTCCTCTTCAGATAAAGACTCGAGAAGTGACATGGGTCAGGGCGCGGGTGCGGGCGTGGTGGTTGTCGTGGAGGGCTGGTCCGACGAAGTCGTTGTGGACTGGGCCGGCCGACGAGTCTGAGAGGGATTTGACGGGTCATTTGTTGATCCGGGTGTGAGCGTTGAGGAGGTCGACGAAGTCGACGTCGACACTGGATCCGACGAAGTCGAATTCGTCGAACTGGATGTGGTCGAGCTGGGCGTCGTCGTCGAGGTCGTAGAGGACGTGGACGATGTGGAAGTCGTCGTCGGACCTGCCGAGTAATCCTTGACGGCTGGCGAGAATCCGCGGAGTGCCGATAAGAGCGCCGGGTCATTGCCGTCCATCCCGAGAGCCCAGATTCCCATTCCGCCTAATCCGCTGGACGCGGCCAGTTGTGTCGCGTCGTACAGCGAACTGGGCACTTCAAAGAAGGACTCGTGCCATTGGGTGCCGACTTCGTACGACGTCCATGCGGTTTGGGTCGTGGCGTCCCAGTAGATTGGATGGCCACTGGCTATGACTTGGCCGTACGTCACCGTCGTCGCCGGGCCGGTGGCCTGGGCGGTGAGGGTGCCGTCGCTCGTTGGCCAATCGATCCCGAAGAACGGCATGCCCAGAATCACCTTGGATGCTGGCGCGGCTGCAACGTATTGGTCAATTGCGGTCTTCTCGCTGAACATGGAACTGGTGAGCGGAGACGTCGCAGACCCGCTCGATTGAAGATTTAGTTGGTAGGCCATGACGAAGAATCCGTCGACGGCAGGTGCCAGGGCGCGAATGTTGTAGAAGCCGTTGGGATCCCCGGCCGCGCTGGCGTACGTGTCCATGGTCACCTGGTAGTTGGGATTCACGCCATGGAGCGCGGCAGAAACCTGTGTCACCAGGTTAGTGAGACCGACCTGGTCTCCGCTGCCTGATCCTTCCAGGTCAAGGTTCACGCCATCGAGGTTCTTGGCCTGAATGGCCGCGATCAGCGCTTTGGAGAGGGTGGCAGGAGCCGTCGGGGAGGAAGTGAGCTGGTTCAGGGAGGATTGGTCGAAATCGGTCGCGGTCAGGACGACACGGTCGCCGGCGGCGTGTGCCCGTGTTATCAGGTTGGCGAATTCCTGGCTCTGGTAGCCATTCCAGCCGGGTCCTGCTCCGTCCAAGGTTCCATCGGCGTTTATGTCGATGCTGAAGTACGCAATGGTTGAAATCTGGCTTACGTCGAATCCCGCGCTCTGTGCAAGCGTCCAGTACGGGGCAAAACCAAAGACCTCGTGCGGGCGCAGTGGAGGTGCATCGGCCAATGAAGGCGGCGCCGGGGCGGGCGGCAAGGTCGCGGCAGCGAGGACGGCTGTCGTCGAGGTACCGGGAGGGGCGTTCAAGGCGGCGAGCACCTCGTTGTGAACCAATTGGGCGTTGCCTTCGATGCCATGATTGTGGACCGCCGCCTTAGGCGGGAAGGGAGCCGACCCGCCGAGCGTCGTGACGAGAGCGACCAACAGGGTGATCAAAACGATGGTGCCAGCCGCCACGACTGACGAAATACCTTTATGGGGCAGCACCACCTTTCTGACCACGGTCCGTGGCCAAAAGGCGCCCTCCGAATTGATAGTTGGGTTGTCAGCCCTCGAGGCAGGACCCGGGTGACCAAGCGGGAACTCACCGCGGGAGATCAGATCGGCGACGACGGCGGAACGCCCGACAGCCTGTTCAAGGGAGGTTGCGCTCCTCACGGCGTTCTGCAGTACTTCCCAGTCACGCTTTGTTGGTCGGGCCGAGGCCGCTCCCTCTTTGTTGCGGTTGAACAGGTAGTCGATGAACTGTCCTGCGAGTTCATAGCTCGCCACGAGCTCGGAGTCCGACGACGAAGGATCCACTGTGAAATTCATTTCCATGCTGGAGTGTTTCGTCCCCTTCTGGCGATGATGAACACGGAAAGGGACTAACGGATGGAGTGACGCTCGACTAGCGCGAATCCATTGTGCCGAACGACTGGCCCAATGAAGGTGACCGAGGGTCAACTGCCGGCGTCAGCATGTCGTTCAGCACACTCAGCTCTTTGACGAGTTCACTGTTGACGCTGGCGAAGCCGACGATGGCACTTTGTAGTTCCTGCGCCGTGCGATTTGGAATGGCCGATGACTGCTGTGCTTGTCGCCGAATCTCCACGGCTTCCTCGGTCGCCTCACGGAGGATTTCCGCTGCCTTGGCCTCTGCCTCTACCAGTATCTCCTGAATCCTCATTTCGAGCTTAGAGAGGGAGGCTTCGGAGAAGCGCTGCGCTTCAACGAAGAGACGACCGATCTCGTATTCGGTCGTCTGGACAACGGCTACTTGGTGCAGCTGGTCGTTCGCCTGAGCAAGCCGGGTTTGGAGTTCTTCGATCGCCCCTGCGATCGCCCCCAATTCAGAACTTGTCGATTCCACGGTTGCAGGTTCCTGTGGCCCCTGGCCCACCCCGTTCCCGTTGGCGGGCCGTACGTCCTCGTGTGGAAATGAGCTGGGGCCGAACACCGGATCAAATGGGTTGGCGCTCATACGCCTACCTTCCTAGCACCCACTCGGTCTTCGGACCAGCTCAATTCCCAGGCGTTCGCTTGTCGTTCACACTCGATTAAGGAAGGAAATGTTGATGTCACGCTCGCCGAGTAGCGAGGGGTCAGCGAGCTTTCAGAGCGACTCAGTGGTTGACCCAACCGAGTTGCGGATATGTTTCGAAGTCCTCATACTGTCGACCATCCAATGTCCTTAGGTCCATCGGAGTCAGGTGAACGTCTCATGTCTCCCATCAACACCAGTTGTCGACTGAGTTGATCGCAGATCGATGGCGGACAAAATACGGGTAATCGAGTACGAAGTCCTCTTGTGGGACGACGAACGGATGCAGAAGATCGCGGAGATCGTGAAGCAGAAGCTCGGGGTCGTTCCTGAAGTCGGAATCCTCCGCTGCACGGTGCGCACGTCCACGAAGGTGACACTTATCGGAAATGCCGACGCCACGAGAGCGCTCGTGGCTAGTGGCAAGGCGAGTAAGCCGGGGGGATTGATGATATCGAAGCAGGAGTTTCCAATCCTCATAAAGGGTTGGCCGTACCGGTTTGGGACCGACTAATGATCGCTCAACACTTCGGATGGGACGGTGTGTTGTGTAGGCGAGGGTGGGGCAATCTTCACCATGGTGAGTGAACTCATCAGGGGATGGCAGCCCGATCCCTTCGGCCTCCATGAGTACCGGTTCTTTTCCGATGACGGTAAGCCCACTCTCTTGGTGCGAGATGGAAGTGCGCGGTCGTATGACCCGCCCCCGTCGACAGGAGGAGCGCTCTTCATAAGACCTGTTCCTTCCGAACCCGAATGTGAGTTGAAACCACCTGTCACATGGCAGGCACCAGAGAAGCCCGCAACGAACGGAAGCTCAGGCGCGCTTCCCCCTGCTGTTGTGTTCCGCCCGGTGCAGCTCCCCCGACCTCTGGATGCTGCCGAACAGGCGTTATCGACCTCTAAGTCCGCGAAAGCGGCGTACGTGGTCGTGCTTACCGCAATGGCCGCCAGCGCTCTGGCACTGGCAGTGGTTCATTTCACGCACAGCGGGAACGCGCCCAGTCCGGGTGCCGATTCTTCGACCTCAACCATCTCATTGCCCACGACCGCCTCGACCGTAGCGCCGACAACAACGCCGCCCCTCCCGGCCTCGTTGCAACCAAGCGCAGCTGTCGCGGCAGCTGCCTTCATCTCGAGTTGGGCCTCAGGAAACCGCACCGAGGCTCTCTCAGTGGCCACTGCGCCAGCCGTGGCCACTCTCTTTGCCGGTCATTACACCCGCGGGTTGGTCATTGATCGCGGGTGCAGTGTGGCGTTCTCGCCGATTGTGTGTACCTACGGTCCCCCTGGAGGCGCCGCACCTACCGACCCGATCTACGAGATAGATGTGATGCAGGCTCCCGGGGGCTGGTATGTCAGTTCGGCCACGATCAATAATTGAGCCGGGTCCGGTTTTCGGATCGAAGCGACGTGGGCGGAGGGGTCCCTGGCTTCTTGGCCTCTGAACTGGGCATATCAGGGAATGGCGGAGGCGGTGGGATTTGAACCCACGGTTGCTTTCACAACACACGATTTCCAATCGTGCCGATTCGGCCGCTCTCGCACGCCTCCAGGAATGCAGCCCGTCAGGCTAGCCGAGACACTCCCACCCAGTTAGGACTAACCTAGAGAGCTTCACCGCTCCTGTTCTGGGCGCGGTGGCCGGGTCCTGCGCAACGGCCGCTCGTGAATCGAGTCAGGGTCGGAAGGCAGCAGCTCTCAGCGGGTATGGCCGGGTGCCGTAGCCAACCTGGCCGCCGCGCTCAGCACAGGCGTGAGTGTTATAGCGCACGATTAGGCTCGGCACCCATGGCTGATGTCCCCTTCGTATCGCTGTACCGACGATTTCGCCCAGGGCGCTTCGGGGAGCTTCGCGGACAGGACCATGTCGTCCGCGCCCTGCAAAGTGCAGTGCGGGACGGTCGGGTTTCGCATGCCTACCTGTTCAGCGGACCCCGCGGGACCGGGAAGACGTCGTCGGCTCGGATATTGGCCAAGGCACTGAACTGTCTGCAGCTGACGGACGGCGAACCGTGCGGTGCCTGCATGTCTTGTGTCGAAATCGCCAGAGGAACGTCGCTCGACGTGCATGAGCTGGATGCGGCTTCGAACAATGGCGTCGACGCCATGCGCGATTTGGTGGCGCATGCAGCACTCGGTACTCCTGGGCGGTGGAAGGTCTACATCGTCGACGAGGTGCACATGCTTTCAAATGCCGCCGCCAATTCGCTGCTCAAAACGCTCGAGGAGCCCCCGTCCCACGTGGTGTTCGTACTGGCTACCACCGAGCCGCAGAAGGTACCCGCTACCATCCGGAGTCGGACTCAGCACCTCGAGTTCCGGCTTCTGGGAGCCGACACGCTCCAGACATTGCTTGAGTCGGTGCGCGACCAGGGTGGGCTCGAAGTGGACGATTCTTCGTTGCAGGCCGCTGTCCGACGTGCTCACGGCTCGGCCCGCGACGCCCTCTCTGCTCTCGACCAGCTCGTCGCTTCGGGCGAATCGGAAGTCGACCGTCCCGAGCTGACATCGGTGGTGTCGGCCATCGCCGCGTGCGATGCGGGTGACGTACTCCTGAGTTTGGGAGCCCTCCTCGCTGACGGGTGGGGACCCCCGCAGTTGGCGACCGAGCTGGTCGACGATTTTCGTCAAGCCTTCCTGGCAGCCCTTGCCCCTGACCTGTGCGCGATATCCGGGGCGCAGCGTTCAGCGTTCACCGAGCTGGCGGCATCGATGGGCCTCGCCCGCGTCGTCAGGACCATGGAAATCCTTGGGCAGGCCCTCATCGACATGCGCGACGCCCCCGACCCCCAGGTGGTCCTCGAGATCGCCACCGTGCGAGCGGCCAGAGCCGACCTCGATCAGGGCACCGCTGCGCTTGCCGAGAGAGTAAGTGTCTTGGAGCGGGCCGTGGTCGCAGGTGCGCACGCGGTCCCTCTGCCGGCCCCTCCCGAACCGATCCAAGCTGACGTCTCTCAGGCCACCCAACCCGCCGAGGTATCCCGGCGCCCATCTGTCGGTGCAGTGCAACGAAGCCGGACGGAACAGGTCACACCGATACAGAGCTCCGAGGGCACGAGCCCATCGGATTCGGAAGCCGGGGCGGGTGCTTTTGCGCCGGTGCCGCAGGGTGGTGCATCTGCAAACGCTCGCGCGACAGTTGATCGGGACAGCGTGACCCAAGCGTGGGGCGATGGGGTCCTGCATAGTCTTTCGGCGCGGGCAAAGGCGCTCTTCAGCGCCGGTCGGTTCGTCGCCGTGGACGAGAGTGGCGCGCAATTCGCGCTCCCGAACGCCGCCCATCGAGACAGGTGCCTGGAGCTTGCCCCGCAGGTCGAGGTGGCGCTTTCTGCTCATTTCGGCACACCTCTACGCTTGGTCCTGGTGGTCGACGGCGGTGAAGATGAGCCTTCGACCGGCGCCTCGGTTTCCGGGCCCAAGCCCTTGCCGGACGGAGCAAATGGTCCATCAGCTCACGTTGAAGTTGACCTTGAGGAGGAAGACCCGGAGGATTTCCAATCTGCGCCAACCGTCGAGGATCACCAATCGGCTGCCGTGGATCGCCTTCTTCAGACCTTTCCCGGGACGAGCGAGATCAACGAATAGATGTACACGGGACCCCTTCGAGCCTTGATCGACGAGCTGGGACGCCTGCCCGGTATCGGTCCCAAGTCAGCCCAGCGCATCGCGTTTCATATCCTGAAAGTGCCGAGCGAAGACGCCCATCGTCTCTCTGATGCCATCGTGGCGGTAAAAGAGAGAACCACACTGTGCGATCAGTGTTTCAACGTTGCTGAAGGCGGCGCCTTGTGCGCCGTGTGTGCTGATTCTCAGCGCGATGAAGCCGTTCTCTGTGTGGTGGAAGACCCGAGGGACATCGTGGCGGTGGAACGCACCGGTCAGTTTCATGGTCGCTATCACGTCCTGGGTGGAGCGCTCAACCCTCTAGAAGGTATTGGACCAGACCAACTCAAGACGCGGGAGCTCTTGGCTCGTATCGACGGCGGACTGATCCGTGAGGTCATTGTCTGTACGAATCCGAATCTCGAAGGAGAGGCGACGGCAATGTACGTCGCCCGACTCCTCACACCCTTGGGCGTCGTGGTCTCACGGTTGGCCAGCGGCCTGCCGGTTGGAGGGGATTTGGAATACGCCGACGAACTCACGCTCGGCCGAGCCTTGGAAGGTCGACGAACTCTCGAGGTGTAAGTGAGCAGACGGGCTGGCCTTGACGTGAACCGAAATAGCGGCCACGGTTAAAGGCATGTCGTCCACCGATGATCTCCAGAGCGCCAACAAAGTGGGCATGGGATCAGGTGGATCCGCCCCGATGGGCGACCACGCCGTACCAGCACCGGGAGAACTCGGCATAAAAGAGAAGCGGTCATGGAAAACCTGGCAGCTGGTCTGCGCCATGGGGGTCGCTGCGCTCGTCGGGATGGCGATTGACTATTACACGGTGGGCACGCCTGCCTCGTCAAGTGCGAGTGGGGGTGCGTCTACGTTGCCGGCGGAATCCGGTTCCGCCGGGGCGAGTACGACGACGACACTTGGCCAGGGATCGGGCGCCGGCACCTCCTCCACGACCACAACCACGCCAGCCTCGTCAACGACGACAACGGCATCGTCGGCACAGACCACGACCACAACTTCGGCGCCGGTTTCCTCCCCGGCAAAATTGCTGCTAGGGCCAACCCAGGCCCAGGGCAACTGGACCAGCCCGGCCTTCACAACGACACAAGCTGGCTGGAACATCGGATGGGCCTTCCAGTGCACCCCGGCTCCGACCGCAGGACCGTCGTTGCAGGTGTCCGTCACTTCGACAGGATCGCCTCCGACTGGAGCTCTCGCAATAAATGAGACAGGAGCATCCGGAAGTTCGGTCACCTCCCAGACGTCAATCGGGCAGCATACCCTTTTGGTGCAGGCCCCCGCTAACTGCGTCTGGGCCGTGAAGGTTACGGGCTCGTAGTGAAGTGCATTTGGGACAACCTCATCGAGGAACCTCCCGGCCCCACACAACTGACGGGAATTGAAGTCAGTGCCTACGAAGTTGAAACCTGTTGCCGTAAGTTCTCCAATTTCCTGTCGAGTTCGGCGAAGTAGTTGTAGTCGCGCGTCATGGCAGGTGAAGTAGCCGGAGCCTCGTCGAGCGGCGCGGGCCAATCTTGCTGTAATGCAAATGACGAGGGGGTTGGAGGCGGGATCTGAACCGAATACTCGCCTTTAGATTCGATGGCGTCGTCAAATCGGATAGGAGCCGAATCGGTGGGCGTCGGCGGCGGGGGCTCGAATTCAGGCCGCCCGAAGTGACGGACCATTTCGAACCGGTGAGGAGATTCGAGGTGAGGAGATTCGGCTTGTCCATCGCGCCGTAGGCGTTGCAGCTGGAAGACCAAGCGCTCCTCATTTGCGGTCAGTGCCGAGACGACGCGCGTGATCCCTGTGAGCCACCCGTCGAGTGTGGGGTCGGGCATGGCTGCAGCGTACAGCGGTCATCGCAGGGATCGTGGCGCGGGTCCGATCTGAAGCGAGGAGCGCAGAGTCTTTAAGGTTCGAGGGTCATTTCTGCTGCGTTCTTGGACCGTAGCCAACGCGGGAACACGAATTAGGGCACTTCCGACCTCAACTCGAGTGACCCTTCCGTGATCAATGTGCGTCTGGCGTTTGACCCGCAGATGTTTTCTTCGTGTCACCAGGGGTTTTAGCTTGAGGGTGCCCCCAAAACGTGTCAGAACTCTTATGGCGGTCTTACGCAACCGCATAGCAACCACCCAGCCACTTTGACCGACAAAAGGAGCAACTCCATGCCCATTCGACAAGCCGCGAGGCGAGTCGCCCTCTCAGCAGCAGCCGTTTCAGCTGCGGGTGCGTTCTCAGCCATCGCACTCTCCGGACCGGCCGGCGCCACCCTGACCAGCGGCCCGGTGTCGTTGAACTCACAGGGCGTGATTACCCCGGGCACCCCGTACACGAGTGGCCAGACCATCGACCTCGTGGTGGCGGCGAACACGACGATGAACAATGCCGCGATGATCGCGGCTGGCTATCCCAGCGGCGCCGACCCCATCAAATTCCTCGAATGCGCCGACCCGGGTGGTACGACCGTCAACCTACCGACCAAGCCGACACAGTGTGAGCCGGCCACGGTCGAGTCCAACTCGGGCGCAGCTCTCGACGGCAGCATGAGCCTGACCGGTGCCAACGGTTACACGGTCTACGCGCTGCCCGACTCCAGCCTGGGGTCGAACGGCACGGTGTGCGGTTCGGCATCGAATCCTTGCGTGATCGGCATCTTTGCCGACCAGAATGACTTCACCAAGCCGCATCTGTTCTCGGCCCCCTTCCAAGTAGTCGTGGGCGATGGCACCGACCAGGGCAACAACCCGGGTGACGGTACCCCAGAGGTGCCTTTGGCAATCGGCCTGCCCCTCGCTGCCGCTGCGGTGGTTGGAGGCTCGGTCTTCGTCACCCGCCGCCGCCGTCAGCGCGTGGCCTGACGCCGGTAACGCTTTCATCCGCTTCAAATCGTCACCATTCACTCAAGACGTCACAAAGACCAAAAGACAAAGGAGCAACGATCCCATGAGAATCCACAAGCTGCGAAGCCGCCTGGCGGCAGCAGCCTCGCTTGGCGGTGTAGTACTTTCCGCCACCTTGATGCTGGGCGGGGGGGCGGCCTCGGCCATCTCCGTCCCGCCCCTACCTACCTACAACGTCTACCCCAACTGGCTCACATCCGACGGCTCCGTCTCCCACACGATTCATGCCACAGGGTCGGATACCACTTTCTACGTGATGCAGCAGCTCGCCGACCTGTACAACCAGGCCGGTCTGTACGGTTGCACGCTGGTCAGCACGGGCTCGACCCAGAACCAATTCTGCAACAACTCGTCTAATACGAACACGACGACCACCAACACGGTCGACAACTTCGACAGCAACGAGGCGTTGATGGGCGAGAACGACATCGGTTCGGGCAACGGCCAGCAGCAACTCTGTGGTACACAGCTGGCGCCCTACGTGGTCAACTTTTCCCGGTCGTCCAAGCCGATCGCGGCCATCTCGGGCTGCCCGATGGTAGAGACCGGCTTCGCCAAGGACAGCGTGCCGGCCGTCGACTTCCAGAACATCAACCCCGCCGCCGTTGGCACCGCCTCCGGCTACATCGGGCAGACGTTCACGGCGCCCAACCAGACCTTCGTCAGCCCCCCCTTCCCGTCTACGGGGATCGGTCCCGTAGCGGCTGGCTGGCTGCCCGGGGACCCGACCAACTGTGTCGCCGCAGGGACAGGCTCTCCTGCCTGCTCCGGCACGGCCTTCGGGGATGTCGACGCGGGAACCGGTCAGCCGGGCAGCGTTGGCTTCCGGCTCTGGTGCGCCACGGACTCCACCCGGATCACCGACTGGGGCCAGCTCACCAACCTTGCCGGCGGCAAGGCGGTGGGAAGTGGCACACCGATCGGCGTCCCGATCAGGATCATCGGCATCAACAAGGGCTCCGGAACGGTAGCAACGTTCAACGCGTTCGCCAACTCGGGTTTCTCCGGTGGCGCTCCCAACAGTGGCTGTGAATCGTCGCCATTCAACCCGAACGCTGCTTCGGGCCCGAACCCCTTCACCAGCGACGGCTACACGGGCAACCTCGAGATCGCGCTGGAGAACAACGCCTCGCAGATCGGTGACTTCGCGGCAGCCAACTGGCCCAATGATCCGGCCGACCAGGCAGTCGACATCGCCACGTCGCTGTACTACGAAGGACTGGGCTACTACAACACCATCCCCAACGCCTCGACGGCAGTGCTCACGCCAGGTACCGGGACGGTTCCGGCCGGTGTGCCCGCCGCCTACACAGCGTCGTTGTTGAACGAGAACAACAAGAAGCCGACCATTCCCAACGAGCGGGCGAATGTCTACGCGACGTCGAGGACACTCTTCAACATCTACCGGTCAGACCAGATCACCTCGTCGACCGCCGGATTCCTCAACTGGTTGTGTGACTCCAGCAGCGACACGACGACTGATCCGGGCTTGACGGGCACGATCCCGAAGGAGAAGGACCAGCTGTCGGGCTTGAACTTCGACAACGAGATCACGAACACACTCAATCACTTCGGCTTCAGCCGGCTTGATGACCTCAACTCGGAGCTTACGAACCTGACGCCAGCCGATGGCTTGGTGACCCCGAACGCTACGTGCGATGCCAGCCTTACGGTCAGCTCGAACGGTTCGAATACGGTTACCGACCTTGCCGGGACTGTCCCCGCCTCGATCCCATCCTCTGGGAACTGGGTGGCGACCGGAACGGGTGTTCCGTCAGGAACGACGGTCACGAGCATCAGCGGGAACACGATCACACTGTCAAACGCAGTGCCGACCAACGCGTCGTTCACGCTCTATTTCCCCGGGCACCCCCCGGTCCTGGCGGTGACCGATAGCACCCACTAACGAAAGGCAGTCGGCCGATACGTGACCAAACGGTCTCGTTGAGGCGCCAGTTCTCCCGGCCCGGGGGACCCGCGAGCGATCGCGAGTTCCCCGGGCCTTGGGGTGTCACGGACGAAAAGAAGTTCCCGCTACGGCTAGACCGGTCTTGCGACTGCCGTAAGCGCAACCAAATGACGAGAGGCAGCAAGTGCCCGAAACAGACAACTCCAGAGGAGACAAAAACCGGTGAAGCTGGACCAGCTGGAAACATCTACGAGGGCCGCTCGTCCGAGGGCAAGCGCGAAGCAAAGAGGTCGCCTCCTCCGCGGAGCACAGCTGCTTGGCTTGGCGTTGCTGGTGGGTGGCATCATCACGGCGCTCCTCCCGGGCGGAGCAAATGGGTCTGTCCCCACGAACGGGCCGGTCTCGCTCCGGACGACCGGTCACACATCGCCTGGCCCCTTCTCGAGCGGACAGAACATTGACATCGTGATAGCCGCCAACTCCACGATGAGCCGTTCCAGTCTCACAGCGGCTGGTTACCCGAGCGGTGCTGTGCCTATCAAAGTTCTTGAGTGCGCCGACCCACGAGCCGTTCCGGCGAACCTGCCCACAAAGCCGACCGACTGCGAACCGGCCACGATTGACTCGATCCCAGGGGCCAACGCCGACGGCAGCATGACAATCACGGGTTTCACCGTTTATGCGCTTCCCGATTCCGTCGTTTTGGGGCCGTCCAATGGAACGACGTGTGATGACGCGCAGCACGCCTGCGTGATTGGAATCTTCGCTGACCAGAACGACTTCACCAAGCCCCACCTGTTCTCGGCGCCGTTCTATATTGCCCCCAGCTCAGCCGCCGGCTCGTCGGCCACCGTGACGGGAGGATCGACGGGAACGTCGACTCAACCGACTGCGTCGGCCTCCCAAGGGGCTGCTACTGCCGGGACAGGAGGGAGGCTGGCGGCGACGGGTTCGTCCGATGCGATGCCTTGGTTGATCGGCTTTGGTGTCCTCTTGCTCATTCTGGGCACCGCAGGCCGTCGGATGGTGGCTGCGAGGCCGAAAGGATGAAGCCCGAGAAGGGCAGGGCATCGACGACCGGTTGGTTTCTCCGTTGCGTGCAGATATGTGGTGCCGCCGCGCTTGTCGGTGCGGCCGCAATGAGCTTGCTCTCCCCGGGTGCCAGCGCCTCCAGCCTGACCAGCGGCCCGGTGTCGTTGAACACCCAGGGCGTCGTCACCCCGGGGACCCCGTACACGGGTGGCCAGACCATCGACCTCGTGGTGGCGGCGAACACGACGATGAACAATGCCGCGATGGTCGCGGCTGGCTATCCCAGTGGCGCCGACCCCATCAAGTTCCTCGAATGCGCCGACCCGGGCGGTACGACCGCCAACCTGCCTACCAAGCCGACTCAGTGTGAGCCCGCCACGGTCGAGTCCAACTCGGGCGCAGCTACCGACGGCAGCATGAGCCTGATCGGTGGCAACGGCTACACGGTCTACGCGCTGCCCGACTCCGGCTTGGGGTCGAACGGCACGGTGTGCGACAGCAAGGCAAATCCTTGCGTGATTGGAATTTTCGCTGACCAGAACGACTTCACCAAGCCCCACCTGTTCTCGGCCCCGTTCTACGTGAGCGTGGGAGACGGCTTGGACTTGGGCGACAACCCGGGTGATGGCTCACCATTGACGCAGGCATCAACGGATCCGGGAAAATCGACGGTGGTGGCGGCACCGAACAACGCGGTGGCCGATGGGGTGGACGCCTCCAAGGTTACGGTCACCCTCAAGGACACCAACGGCAACCCTGTGAGTAGCGGCAAGCAGATCTCGGTGAGCCAGGGGAGCGGGCACTCGGTGATCACGGTGGGTTCGGTGGCGACGACCACGGCCACGACCGACGCCAATGGGATGGCGTCCTTCAATGTGACCGACGCGATGCCCGAAGTGGTGACGTATACGGTCACCGATACATCCGACAGCAACTTAGCGATCACCGCCACGCCATCGGTCACATTCTCTGCCCCGGTGGTGACCTCTGCAAACTCGACAGTTGCGGCGGTGGCGAACGGGCCGCCAAGTGTGATCACCACCCCGTGGACCATCACGGTGACCCTGCGGGACCAGGCCGCCTCGCCCCAACCGCTCATCGGCAAGACAGTGGCTCTGTCGCCATCCAGCGGCAGCTCGACCACGACCGCCGTGTCGCCGACGACCAACGCTCAGGGTCAGGCCACCTTCACGGTGTCGGACACCGCGGCCGAAACGGTCACGTACACCGCCACTTCCGGTTCGGTGACCGCGGGTACGGTCGCCGTCACGTTCGGCACGCTGGCCGTGTCGGCGAGCGTGTCGACGGTGACCCCTCAAACGCAAGTCGTTCAGGTAACGGCCGGGGGCACCGTACGCGGTGGCACGATCGTCGTGACGTTGCTCGGAGGTGATGGCACGAGCGCGGTCGCAGGAAAGACCGTGACGATGACAACGCCGTCGACCACCGTTACGATTAGTCCCGAGACGCCGGGTTCCGATGTCACCGGCGTCAACGGTACTGCCACCTTCACCGTGTCGGATACCACCGCAGAGCCGGTCACCTTTACCGCGACCGATGTGACCGATAGCAACTTGGTGGTCACCCAAACTGCCGTTGTGACCTTCGCGACCCCGACCGCGTCGGCCAGCAAGTCGACAATGGCCGTGGCTCCCGCCACGGTGATGGCGGATGGTGTGTCAAAGGCCGAGGTGACGTTGACCATAAAGGACCAATTCGGCAACCCAATCCCGGGCGATTCGGTGATGTTGACCGGAGTGCCGTCGGCGACGACGAATATCGCCCCTCAAATATCGGGCACCACACCGGCCGACACGACCGACCCGAAGGGCGAAGCGACCTTCTTCACCAACGATACGACCGCGGAGTCGGTTGTCTACACGGCCACGGATACGACCGCCAACATCGTGGTGAGTCAGACGGTGACGGTGACCTATTTGCCCGGGCTCCCTCAGGCCAACCAGTCGACCGTCACGGCCAGTCCGACAACCGTGCCTGCCGATGGGCACACGGCGGTCACGGTCACGGTCACGATTAACGACCACAACGGCAATCCGGTGCCCGGAAAGGCTATCTCCCTTGACCAGGGGGTCGGACACTCGGTGATTCCCATCGTGTCGGAAACGACCAACGCCCAAGGTCAGGCCACCTTCACGGCCACCGATCAGACCAACGAGGTCGTGACCTACACCGCCACGGATACCACCGACAATCTCCCCCTGGCTGGGCAGGGTGTTGCCGTTACCTTCGGTACCGCACCGCCCATTGTGCCCGCTACGGCCGACTCCATCATGGCCACCAGCCAGGCCAGCGTGCCCGCCGACGGCGTCTCTTCCTCGACGATCACCGTGCTCCTCATCGATGCCAACGGCCTCCCCGTCTCGGGAAAGGCGGTGTCATTGAACCCGTCGGTCGGAAGCGCTCCGGGCAGCTCGGTGGTCACCACCGTCTCTGGCACAACGAACCAGGAGGGCGCGGCGACGTTTACGGTGAGCGACAAGACGGCTGAGACGGTCACCTACACCGCCACCGATGTCACCGACGGTCTTCCCATCACCGGCCAAAGCGTGACCACCATCTTTACGCCGGTATCCACGACGACTACGACCACGACTACTACGACGTCTTCTACTGGAACGACTACAACGACGACGACGTCTCCGGCCCCAAGCGGTAGCTCATCGGACGGCTCGGGTGGAAGTGGGGCGAACGGGAGCTCGGGTCCGGCCGCTGCGGCCACGAGCGTGGACACGACCGGTGCCACGGGCTCGGGCGCCACGCTGGCGTTCACCGGGGGACCCAGCCTCCTGCCGTGGCTGGTGGGCTTTGGCCTGCTACTGCTCATATCTGGGACCGTGGGCCGTCGGCGACTGTTTACCGCGCCGCCAACGGGGGCTGAAGCATGACGATGCGCCGGTCGTCGCCGGCCTACACGGGCACTTCTGCCTTGCCTTGGTTGCGGGTCAGCTCCGAGGGGTCACTGGTCGTCGGAGAGAGAGTCTGTTGTCGTGGCCGCCAAGTAGCCCAGCGCCATCGCAAATGACAACGACGACGGTCGAGCACCCGAGCTTGGGGTGGGAGGAGGACAAACCCCTCGTATTGGAGCCGGGATATACGGGGGCCGACCGGGCCTTTCGGGCGTTACTGGCAGGAAGTGCCATCATCGTGCTGGTCCTTCTGGTCTCCATCGGCGCCTTTCTTGCCTATCACGGCTGGTGGGCCCTCAAGCACTTCAAACTGCGGTTCTTCACCGGGACGACCTGGTCGGCTCCGGTCCATCCCGGGATTCTCGGGCTCTTGGAGGGCTCGGTCGTCATTGCCGCGATCGCAATCATTGTGGCGCTGCCCATTTCGGTCGCGACGTCCCTCATGATCAACGAGATCGCACCGCCTCGACTGCGCGGATGGCTCATCGCCCTCATTGACCTGCTCGCCACCGTGCCGAGCATTGTGTACGGCTTCTGGGGCCTCGAAGAGCTGAGCCCGCACGCGCAGGGACCGACGATGTGGATCGCCAACCACCTGGGGTTCATCCCAGTCCTTCGAACCTCGACTCCAGGCGCCTATCGGCAATCCCTCTTCCTCTGTGGGCTGATCGTCGCCGTCATGATCATCCCCGTGGTCACCTCGGTGAGTCGAGAAGTGATGGCGCAGACTCCTCGCGATGCCTGTGAGGCGGCGTTGGCACTGGGCGGCACGCGGTGGGGGACGATGACCGATGTCATCCTGCCCTTCTCGCTCAACGGCATAATCGGCGGTGCGCTCCTCGGCATCAGCCGGGCTCTGGGAGAGACCATCGCTGTCTTACTCGTGCTCTCAGCCAACAATCAGGTGACGAAAGCGATCCTCGGACCCGAGGGAGGATCCGTTGCCGCCTGGATCGCCGCCACCTTCACGGTGGCGCCCGCGCACGCCCAGAGCGAGCTGACCTTGGCCGGGCTCACCCTTTTCGCCACCACTCTGTTGATCGCGTTCACGTCGCGGGTCGTGGTCCACCGTTCAGTTCGCGGGGCCCGATGATCCGGCAAACCTCCGCCGTAGGGCCTGTGCCGCCGGTTGATCCTCGGCCAGTCGAGGAACGACCCGACCGCCCGCCGGGCGATGATCGTCCAATTCGGACTGCCAGCATGTCGAAAGGCTACGTCCGGGAACTCGGCGGTTGCGCGGCGGCCGCGGTCGCTACGGTGTGGCTGACCTTCACGCTAGTTGGAGTGTCGGCCCCCTTTGGCCTATTTGTCTGCTCGTTGCTGGTGTTCTTCGTTTACTTCGGCGTGGTCTCTTGGCGCCTCCACGGGGTATTGCAGATGAAGGACCGACTGGGAACATTGGCGGTGTGCACGGGGGCGATGGCTGCGCTCGTTCCGCTGGTCGTCATCATCGGGGATGTGGTGGCCAAGGGGGCGCCGGTGGCCCTGGCTCAGTTCCCGCACTTCTTCACCGCCGACTTCTCCCAAGGGGGGGGTCTCGAGCCGGTCACCAGCGTCGGTGCAGGAGCGGCCATCGTCGGCACGATCGAACAAGTGGCCATCGCAACGGTGCTCTCGGTGCCCATCGCCTTACTGACTGCAACGTACCTCCAAGAAGGCAATGGCGTCCTGGCCAGGATCGTCCGCAATGTGGTCGATGCCATGTCGGGTACCCCGTCGATCATCGCCGGTCTGTTCGTCTACCTCCTTTGGGTAGCACCCCACAAGCACTCCGGGAAAACTGGACTCGCAGCGGGAGCCGCGCTCTTCATCATGATGCTCCCGGTGGTCACTCGTGCCGCCCAGGAGGTGATCCGGGTCGTGCCCGGCTCTCTCAGAGAGGCAGCACTCGCCTTGGGTGCTCCGCAGTGGCGGGTGATTCTCCAGATCGTGCTGCCGACGGCAAGGACGGGGCTCATTACCGCGGCGATCCTTGGCGTTGCTCGTACGGCGGGGGAGACGGCCGAGGTGCTGTTCACTGCTGGAGGGAACAGTCACTACAACTGGAATCCCTTCAACGGTCAGCAATCTGACCTTCCATTGCAGATTTACCAACTGATCTTTCAAGGGTCGGTCAACGCGGTTCGAGAGGCGTGGGCGATTGCGTTCGTCCTCCTGCTCGTCATCTTCTCCCTGTTCACTCTGGCGCGCGCCGTGGGTTCTCCTCGCCGACGCGGCCGGTCGTTGCGAAACCGATTGGAAGGAAAAAAATGATGGCTAGGACAAGCAAGTGGCGTCGTTCGTGGTGGGAGAGGGTCGTCCCGGGTGCCCTGTTGGTCGCGGCAAGTACCTTGGGTATGGCCGGTCAGGCCGCGGCCGGATCCGTAACCCTCAATGGGGGTGGCTCGTCCTTTGCCGCCCCCGCGATTACCCAGTGGGTGACCGACGTGAGCCACTCCCCCTACTCCCTCTCCCTCAACTACTCGACCAGCAACTCCGGTCAAGGGCGGTACGAGTTCACGAACGAGACCGCCGATTTCGCGGTCAGCGACACCGGGTATGTCAACGCCAGCGTGGGGACCACCCCCCCTTCCTTCCCGTTTGACTTCATCCCGGTTACGGCTGCCGGGGTGGCTTTTATGTACAACATCCCTGGCCTAACCCATGCTCTCCAGCTCACCAGTTACACGGCATGCCTGCTTCTCACCGGCCAGATCAGCAATTGGGACGACCCGGCCCTTCATCTGAACGGGGCCAATGCCGGGGTCACCTTTCCGAATCTGGCAGTAAGGCCGGTCACCGAGAGCGATCCGGCCGGAACCAACTTTGTGCTGGAGGAGTATTGCATTGACACGCAGCCGGCGGTGTGGACCAAGTACGCGCAGAACATGTCCGGCACGGCACCCCCCAGCGGTGTCGTTATTTCGGCCACCGTGCCCAACTCCAACTGGGAGGCGCCCGCCAATGGCTATGACGAGCAGAGCACGTCGGCGGTCGCTTCGAATGTGGCCAACACCTCTGGCGCTATCGGCCCCGTGCAGGAAAACTATGCCGTTCAATCCCAGTTCACCGGCAGCAATCCGGCGAAGGCCGTGGCGGCAGTCCAGAACGCCAGCGGAGACTTCACTCTGCCTACACCAATCGACGTTGCCTCCGCGTTGGCCTACGCCACGCAGCTGTCGAACGGCACCCACGTGCTCGACTTCAGCGGGTTGGGACCGAAGGTCTATAACCCCTCCACGTACAGCTACTTGCTGACCCCCACGAAAGGTTGGGCCGCGACAAAAGGTGCTGTCATGAGCCCGTTCGTCAACTACGTCCTCACCCTGGGCCAACAGGAGGCGCCTAAAATCGGCTTCGCCAGTCTCGGGCTATCCCTTGAGCGGTACGGCATCGACAAGGTGACGGCCGACGTGCCCGGCGCCGTGGCTCCCACCGCTGCCGAGAGCAACGGCTATTCGTGCGGGGACCTGACGCCGGCGGAGGTCCAGGCTGGCGCGAGCGCACCAACCTGCGGTGTGACCAACGGCGCACCACCACCCCCACCGCCAGGGGCTCCCAATACGCCTACTTCCAGCGCGGGTGGATCGGGCACCACCTCGACCGCTGCAGGCTCCTCCGCCACTACGAAGTCCGCCTTAGGCGCCACCCCTACGACGAAGACCGTCGGAGGCGCTTCGTCCACTCATAACACTGTCGGAATCGATTCCTCCACTTCGAACACGGGGGGCGGCAGCACCCCCGCCGCCGGCTCGGGTGTCGATCCATCCGTGGCCCTGACGGGGGCTCCGGCCGGGCTGCCGTCTACCGGCGCCGACTCGGTGCCCGTGGCCCTCGCAGGTGCGGCCCTCATGTTCATCGGGTGGCTGGTGCGGCGACGGTTGGTAGTTCGTCCACTCGGCCAGAGGAAGCGATGACCGAGCGCGGTCGTGGATTCCGGCTGTCGCCGATGGTGGGCGCGATAATCGCGGGGTTACTGGGTGCCCTCGCATGCACCCAGGCCACCCCTCAGGCTGGGGCGGACACCGACCCGACCACCCTGGTCGGCGAAGGTGGATCATTCCTGTCTCCGGTCACCAACCTGCTCTTAAATGCCGACCCAGGTTTCGCTCCGCTCAACCCGTCCTATTCGGACGCTGCGGGGATCGACTCGGCGATTGCCGACTTCGTGGGGAGCGGTCCGGGCCAGTTCAGCGCGGACTTCGTCGTGTCGGAGAGGGCGCTTACGGCCAGCGAGGCCCAGACGGCCCAGTCCAATGGACGAAGCTTTGCCTACATCCCCTTCGCCGCCACTCCCGTGGCCATCGCCACGTTGGCGGTCTGCAATCCGTCCGATCTTACGAAGGACGTGATTACATCAGCAACCTTCTGCCGGAGCATCCCACTGACACCTGCCCTGGTGGGCGCCATCTTCACCAGCGGCCTTACCAGTACCAGCGTGCAACCCAATAGGAGCCTGCCCACCACTCTGTCCGCGTGGAGCGACACGCGTCTCACGCAGGCCGGCGGGTCCCCAATCCCAGATGGTGATGGGATCGGCCTTGCGTCGGTGCTCGGACCCTCGGCGGAGAACTCTGCGTTGATGGCACTGATCGATAGCGATCCCACCGCAAAGGAGGAGCTGGACAACGCGCTGAACAACCCCGCGAACAGCGCCAGCACGACCAGCGACACGCCCAACGAGATCTGGCCCTTCCACGGTCAGCATGCCTATATAGGTGGCGACGCGGGGATGCTCGGCAAGGAGCTGACAATCAATACGAAGACGAACGCACCGAGCGATGTGGACGGCTGGGGCGGGCTCGGGAACAATGCCGGCAATGCCCATGACGCCTTCCCAGTGTCGGCGGTGTGGACCGGCTCTCCGCTCGGTACGCCCTGGAACCTCCCCACAGCGGCCATCCAGAATGCCGCTGGGCAGTTCGCCCCGCCAACTGAAGCCGCGGCTGCAGCAGCTGAGTCGGATTCCACCCTGGCCTCGACCTCGGATCCCACGACGAACAACTTGGTAGCTTTCAGTCCGAGCCAGACAGATGCCGCCGCGTACAACAACTTTCTGATGACTGAGAGCTACCTGGTCGTCCCGACGAACGGTCTCCCGGCCGATAAGGCAACCCAGCTGGCGCAGTTCATCCGCTTTGTCCTCGGCCCAACGGGGCAGTCAGATATCAAGCTCCTCGGCGCCGCGCCGGCCACCTCGACCATGGTGACGGCCGGGCTGAAAGTCGCCGCACAGCTCACCACCGGGGCGCTGAGTGGGACGACCTCGACCTCCTCCACCTCGACGACCTCGACGACCACCCCGTCAACAACATCGACGACTGCCTCTTCAACGAGTGCTACGACAACTACAACCACGACCACGACAGCGGCCGCTTCAACGGCAGCATCGCAGGGGAGCTCAAGTGTCGGGAGTAACGCCTCGTCGGGAACGTTGGCCTTTACCGGCGTCCCCAGCTGGTCTCTGGCGACGGCAGGAGCCACGCTGGTGGTCTTAGCCGAGTCGCTCCGGCGTCTCCTCCGACGACGGAGAACGGCCTCATGACGAACCCACTTCCGCTGGCCAACCCACCCGAGTCCGCCGGGGGGCCGCCGACGGGCCCGGCGTCTGACTCCGCCTGGCAAACCCCTGCCCATCCGCCCATGGTCCCGTCCGCAGCGCCATTCTCCGCGGCTCTGCAACCAGCGTCGCAGGCCGGCTTGAGTGCCACTAACGTGAGCGCCTGGTTCGGCCGTAATAAGGTCCTGGAGCGCATATCGCTGGCCATGGAGCCGGGCAAGGTCACCGCACTGATCGGACCCTCGGGTTGTGGGAAGTCGACCTTCCTCCGCGTCCTTAATCGCATGCACGAACTGATCCCCGGAGCCGCGCTGGCCGGATCGGTGGAGCTCGACGGCACCGACATTTACGGGCCGACGTTGCGGGTAACCGAGACTCGATTGCGGATCGGTATGGTCTTTCAACTGCCCAACCCATTCCCTTCGATGACGATCGCCCAGAACGTCCTGGCTGGTTTACGCCTATCGGGGAACAACGTGTCCAACCGGGACGCTTTGGTCCAAGAATGCCTTGAGCGGGCCGGACTCTGGAAGGAAACCCGGAACCGGTTGAACCAGTCCGGGGCCTCCCTCTCAGGAGGACAGCAACAGCGGCTGTGTATTGCCCGCTCGTTGGCCATCCGGCCCAGGGTTCTCCTCATGGACGAGCCTTGTTCGGCACTCGACCCCATATCTACCGGGGTGATCGAGGAGACCATCAAAGAGCTCCGTCAACAGGTGACGATCGTGATCGTGACCCACAACATGCAACAGGCCCAGCGGGTGTCCCAGAACTGCGCCCTCTTCCTGGTCGACGGTGAAGGCCTTCCCGGGCACATCGTGGAAGCAGGGCCAACCGAGCAGGTATTCGGCGACCCACTGGACTCCCGTACCAACGACTATGTAAATGGACGGTTCGGATGACCATAGGCGGGATCTTCAATGTCAACGCCCGCTCGTGGCGCTCAATTTTGCGGGAACGCATGAGTCAAGCTCATGCCTTTTGGAGCGAAGCAACGCCACGCACCCGGGCCATGGTGCAGATGGCGGCACTCCTCGGCGCGGTGGTGATCGCGTATAACTACACGCTCACCACCCTCATCCAGAATGCCGGCCTCGAGACGCCGCTGGCCTACGTCAGCCTGGTGCCAGCAATCGCGTTGGCGCTTGCCGCACTTCGGGCCCGGCCCCTCAAGCCCGAGCCGGCGATTCATGACCGCCAGGTCGACTACATCGTCGGGGTACCACTGGTGGCAGCTGCCTTGGCCGCCAACCTGCTGCTCCCATCGGCGCTCTCGGCCATGTTCTGGGTGTGGCGCATCGACCTCCTCACCTTGCCCGTTTTCGTGGCCGGGGCGGTGGCCATCATCTTCGGGGTTCGTGTGCTCTGGCGCCAGAAACTTGCGGTCTGCTACCTGTTCCTCGGATGGCCCTATCCGTACTCATCAGTGCTGCTACGTGTGCTCGACACCTTCACCACCGCCACCCTCGCAGCGATGGAGGAGATCCTCAAGGTCGTCCACGTGGCCAAGGTGGTCCCCGACCCTGGTAACACGCTGTTCGAAATAGTCCACAACGGCCGTTCGTTCCCCCTGAGCGTCGTCTCCGCCTGCTCTGGCGTCAACAGCGTCGTGGGATTCCTCCTGATCGCCTCGGCATTCGCGGCAGTGGTGCGGGGTCCATTCCTGCGCAAGGTCCTATGGCTGGTCGGGGGGATGCTGATTTTGTGGATCATCAACTTGGGGCGGATCACCTTTATCTTCTGGGCTGGGAAGACCTGGGGGGAGCATGTCGCCATCGACATTCTCCATCCGTTCATCGGACTGGTCACCTTCAGCCTCGGTGTGCTGCTCATGATCGTCACTATCAGGCCCCTCGGTATGCGCATCGAGGTCGGCGGCCGGACGGACACCGCCACTCCAACCGCAGCGGCTCCGACGCACGACATGAAATCGAAGATCGCACTTGCCGTACCCAAGGTGTACGGCGCCATCGTCATCGTCGTCATCGTGGCCGTCATCCTCGGGGTCTCCAACGTGGGACTGAGCTCCTACAATTTGGTAGCCGATGCATCTGGCGAACCCCGGTTGCTCTCCTACCAGAGCGCGCCCGCGGCCCCGGTGGGATGGACGCCGTACCTCATTGACCAGTTCGACTGGGCCAAGCCCCTCTTCGGCGACACTTCGACCTGGAATCGCTATTCGCTCGATGGGTCCAAAGTCGGTGACCTCCAAGCGTCGGTGCCGGTGATTGCCGACGTGATCGATTCCCCCGACCTTGAGAGCTTCTCCGCCTATGGAGTCGAGGCCTGCTACCAATTCCACGGTTACTCCCTAAGCGATGTGGCGCAGGTGAATTTGGGCGGCGGGATCACAGGTCAGACGCTCTCTTATACCTCCCAGCAGTATGGGAGCTGGTCAATCGTCTACTGGATCGTGCCGGTGAAATCAGGGACCTCCACTATTTACGAGCGAGTGGTCCTCTACGTGCAGAACACCGGCCGGGGGGTGCGGACGAGCGCGACCGCGACTTCCTCCGACATCAAGAACTTGGCAGGCTCACTCGACAGCACCACCGCCAGCGGAAAGGAGCTGATCGAGAACAGGGCTTTCCTTGTCGCGTTCGCCCGGGAAATGATCGTTGCTCAGGCCCAGCATGGAGCGAAGGTGGTGGCGAAGGTGAGCAGCTCCACGTCCTCGACCTGAGGAGTCTGTCTCGGGGTCGTAAAGTGGATCAGTGACGCCAGTCATGAGGACGCCCGATCCGTCGGCACCGGCCTATATCCCAGCTCCCCGTCCCCCCCTTCCCTCAGGACCCATGCAGATACCTGAGCCGCGGTCGCTCCCGATGCTCCGAGGGTTCTTGGAGCAGATGATCGCCGAGTACTTGCAAATAGAGCCTGGAGAAGATCATCTGGCGACTGTCCCGAGGATCGGCTGGGACGCGATCTGGGCCGCGGCAGATGGCGCCGCCTCGTTCGAGCAGGCCATCGGCCGCGTCGTGTCGGCCGCCTACGTCGCCGCTCGAGATGCCCCGCGTGGCCTGCGTGAAGGCGAGATTGCTCCCGAGCCGGGATTTGTGCGACCGGTCGACACCCCCGCAGTGCACCCCGATGCCACCGCCGTCAGCATGAGAACCTTGGCCGATACGGCGCCGGCTCCGGCACCTGTCCTCGACGTCCCACTGCCGCGAGAATTCATTGAGGAAAGCGCCTTGCAACGGCCAAGTCGCCGTGTGCGGCGCCACCAAGGGTTGGCCACTCTCTTCGGCTGGATCCGCAATATCGGGGCGATAATCCTTCTCTTCGTGGCCTGGCAGCTCTGGGGCACCTCTATCTCCCAGCATCACCAGCAGCAACAACTCCAGAGCGCGTTCGAGGCCTCAGTTCGTGCACACCATGCTTCTCGGTCTGCTTCGTCCGTGCCGGTCCTCATTGCGGGGAACAAGGTCGTTCCGCCGGCGGCCGAAGGTACAGCGGTGGCCCAGCTGCAAATTCCCGCGATCGGCCTCAGTGAATACGTGGTTTCGGGAACGGCCGAGGGAGACCTGGCCAAAGGCCCGGGCCACTACATCGGCACGGCGGCGCCCGGTCAGGCTGGCAATGTCGGGATTGCCGGCCACCGCACGACCAACGGCGCTCCGTTCAATCGACTAGGCCAATTGGTCGTGGGAGATCCGATTTACCTGACGACACTGACCGGTGAACGACTGACCTACACCGTTTCGCAGACGCCCCCGCCGGTTCCACCGAACGATGTTGCCGTGCTGGACAATTTTGGCGATAACCGGATCACGCTCACCACGTGCAATCCGGAATATTCCTCGGCCCAGCGACTCATCGTGGTCGGCGAGCTCAAGGGGTCGCCCCCTCCCGCCAAAACGAAAACAAAGCCACACGCCTACCACATTGTCAACTCCCAGACGGCGAGCTGGAACTGGTCGGTGTGCCCAATTGTGATTCTCGAAGCGGGAGCGTTGATGTTGTTGGGTCTCAGTAACCGTCGACTGTCGGCTTGGTACGGCAAAGTCGGTCGCTGGCTCATCCTCACTCCCTTCTGGGCTGCTGGCCTTTATTTGCTGTTCCAGAGCTTGGCCACATTTCTGCCGGCCGCGGTTTGATCGAAGATAGGTAGGTCCCACCTGGCAGGGACGTCAGCCGCATCGTCCTTCGGCGAAGCGAATACGCACACCGTTCCTCCGGGTTAGCGCCAGGACCTGGGGAATAATCCCAACCGACACGTGACAATTACCTCTCGTTCAAACAACGCTCACATCCGGTTCATGACCACGTTATAGGTTGACCAATGTCAGATTTCCGCGCGCCTGTCGCGCGGTCCAAGCAAGAGTGTCGGTGACACGGTTCGGATGGGAAGCAGCGTGCACAGGAGGGCCAAGAACCTGACGGCGAAACAATTAGTTACGTCCTTGCCCAGAGCCACCTTCCCGGGCGCCCAGATTGTCGGAGGCTTCTTGCTTCTCGGGGCCATGGTCCTTGGCCTTCTGGTGGGCCCAGCGTCCGCCGTAACGGCGCCCACCGTGACGGGTATCAGCCCCACCTCGGGACCTCTCGCCGGCGGCACCGTGGTCACCATCACGGGAACGAACTTTGCGACCACCGGCACGACGGTCAACTTCGGCACCGCCGCTGGGACCGCGGTGACCTGTAGCTCTGTCACCAGCTGCACCGCGACGAGCCCGGCCGGCA
>PMLV01000249.1 GCA_003160635.1 Acidimicrobiaceae bacterium
CGTACACCTACGAACTGGTCGAGGTGGTGACGAAACAGTGTCCGGTAGTGGGTTCGGTACGGGCTGCGTGACCAAGACGGCTCGCACCGGGCGAGCGCCATGTTTCGGGTGACGCGTGGAGCTGGTGCCCTCGAGTTAGTCGAACTGGAGATAACGGCACTTAAATTTAATAGACGGGTGATAGTCCACCCTGCCCTCGATCAGGAGGTCAATCCCTGGGAATAGGGCCGTTCGCCTCTGTTTGGCTTCGGATGCCGGGGCCACGCTGGAAAGTGTGTTTGCGACCGATTCAGTCTTAGGAAGGGAGTGTGGAGAGAATGAGATATCTCGACATCGATTCATATAGGAATGATCACGATCGATTCGGCGCATGTCATCGCTGCGGATGGACACAGCATCTGGAAAAGGTCAATCACTCTCGACGGGGGATGCTGCACGCAGATCGCACCTGTCGCTGGGTCTGCGCCGAATGCATCCATGACCTCTCGGCTTCCGCCCCGATTCACGTCCCATCGGGCTTTGGCATCGGGAATGATCATGCTAAGCACCATCGCTCCGCGGCCTGAGTCACCAGGCGAGAGGTCACGAGGCAAGAAGTCGCTAACTGGCCTCCTCGCTCAACGTAGACAGCACCGACCACGATCCACCCATGTCGCGTGGTGAGGTCGCACTGGATCGCATGGCCCGCCGGGTGACCCATCATGCGCCCCCGAATCGCGCGTTCGACCTGACCAGTACGCCGGTTGGGGACCACCGTCTGATCAGAACGTTAGCCAGCAGTCGGGCGACGCTCATCCTCGGTGTATGTGAGCGTCTCCGCTTCGCCGCGGCGCATCCGGCCCATCGAAGGACGAGCGGTTGAAGGGCCGAGCGTGAGGTCGGGAATGCTGCCCGTCTCCTTCGCCTGCTCATCGAGTGCTTGTCCTCGGTGCATCGAGTGTGTAAAAACCCTGGTAAATGGGTAGTTGACGGTGAGTCGGCCGATAGGCGGGAAATAGCCTCTTGGGTTTATCGAGTTACACCGAATGCCATTGAGCGACGTGGCCTGGTGTTTCGCGATTGAGGATCGCAAACTCCCTGCGGAAATCACACGGATTTGGGCCACGATTGGGCCACGAAGCCATACAAAAGGTGTGTTCGCCGGGCCGGTGTTGGGCGTGGCGTCAAAGGAGAACGTATCGGTCCGTAGGTGTCGTGATGCCTTCTGTCGCCGCTTTTCGATGAGTACGTGCGTCGGCACTCGCTTCCCAGGCCCAGACGGGTCGCGCCGTCCGCATCGACCGCACTACCTGGCGGGGCGTGATTGTGGTCACCCAGGCTGACCAGGTGGGCCGCTGACGGCCATCTACCACTTGTCACTCAGAAAGGCCCCGCTCCTAGGCGGAGAGGGACGCCTGGGCGGCGTACAAGACCCAACGACGGGCCACCGTGTACGAGCAGTCCGCCGAGGTGGCCATGGAGGTGTCCACGGTGGTGTTCGAGGCCGACTCCGACACGCTCATCGACTGCACCACGGGTGTGATAGTGCCGCGGGAGCAGGAGTTGGTCATCGAAAAGGAACTACCCACCGAGGACAGCGCGGCCATGCCGTATTGCATGGCGTTCATCCGGCGAACCATTGCCCATCTTCGACCCCGAAACGAACGAACTCCCCCTCCCCGAACGAGGCGTTTGGCATCCCCTCTGACGCTTACCCAGTAGACCTACGACGTTTCAATCAGAGGCACCTGGAAGCCGCCATGTCGCTGCTCTAGGCACCGACCATTCCTTGTGATGTCGCCCCGATGGCTTCAGTACGCGGCAGCGGATCGAGATAGTGGCGTGGGGCGTCGTCTTGCGCACCTCGCCTCAAATGTTTGCGATAGGTGCATGCGCCCGGAACGGCACTTACTTCGGGCTAGGGCGTTCACCGATGAACCAGCAAGCCCGGACACTGAGGTTTAGAGGTTCTCAATGATCCGAATCAGCTCGTCTCGGTGATACCCCTGGCGCTGGGCGAACTGCAGAAGGTCTCGCGCCCGTGACAGGACAGCCCCTCGCTCTGTTGCGGTGCCGGTGACTGTGACGCCGCGTCCCCGCCGGAACTCCAATAACCCTTCGTCGCGCAGCAACCGCAAGGCTCGAAAGACGGTGTTCGCGTTCACGCCGAGCACTGCCGCGAGATCTCTTGCTGGGGGCAGCCTTTCACCGGGCCTTGCTTCACCATCAGCGATTGCGCGGCGAATCTCTATGGCGACCCGCTCATAGAGGGCGAGCGCGTCGCCCTCGCTGTGCAGCTTGACCTTCAGCATGATGCTAAGTATATTAGTACCATCGCTCCAGAGGTGGATATGACCATTGTCGATTCCGAGCCGACGGTCCAGGCAGAAGACCAGCATGCGCTGATAGAAGAAGCCAAGCGTCACAGGCGACATCGCCGCTGGTTCACGGCCTGTGTGGTTGCGCTCGTGGTTGCCGTGTCGTTGGGCGCCTATGCGGTTGTCTCTTGGAGCAGCGGCGGAGGGCCATCAAAGAGCGCGTCTTCCGCCGCCGCTCCCTCGCTGGTTGGTTTGGTCGCCAACAACAGCGCCTACCGAGAGTGTCCCGGTTCCGCCCGTGTCGGACCCACAACATCGCCGGATGGTCTTCCGGCAAAGGTGAGCCGAACCGAGGACCTGGCCTACGTCACATCCGTCGCGAGGAATATGGCAAGTGGCCCCTACCTGGGGTTCACACACCAGATTGCGGGTTTACCTGACCGGCGTGCCGTCAGGGCCATTCGTGTCGGTCCCGGCGGCGGATACGTCTGGACGCTGGACCCCTCTGGTCAGGTCGAGGTGGTGCATGTCAAGAACTACGGCATCTATGTCTACCTGAGTACGGCGTCGCAATGCCCGAATGGTGGTTTGGTCCGATTGGCGGACAACGGCGTCCAGGTCACATTCCTCGCACCCAAGTCCTGACGAGGGGGGTGACTGGCGGCAATGGGCGTGGCCAAAGGACCAGCCTCCAGTCGGCTTTGAATCGGTTCCTCCTCCGATACCGGCACAACGCTCAGGAGTTGACCGCGCTTCCCGAGCGTCGGGCCTTCAGCGTGTCCTCCGGAAACGGCGAGCGCGTTTGGCTGTGAGGGAGAGTACGCAGAAATGGGCCCGATGGTCCGGTTGACCTCTAGGTGCTGTTCCACGGAGCGTCACCCTGACCGCCAAATACATGGATCCACGCGCCAGTTCTCCAGTTGGTAAAGCGACGCCACGCAGATGTTTCGGCGGGACATCCAGAAGCTGACGGCCGTGGTTGGCTTCCTCTGAAAGATGCTGGAACAACCAGCTGTCGAGCGGACACACGTACCCGCTCCCGTCTGGCAATCCGCAAGTGATAAGCAACACGTCGGTGCCGCCCAGGTCTTTGTCTGCGACTCTCGATCTGAGGAGAGCCAGAGCATCGCTGCAAGCGATAGATGCCGACATACTTCCCGCAACGGTGATCGAATCCGGTGGCCCACCGGCGTGCACCAAGACGACGAAATCGCCAATCTGGCCGTACATGCCGCTGTCGGGCAGCCGAGCGGGAAACGTGGGAGGGGCTGAGAATTGCATGCCCTCGCCCACGCAGCCCTTATCTTCGCGTAATGCCTCCTCGACTTTGATGAGATCAGCATCCCCTGGGCGAGACTCAGTACCGGCTGGTGGCATGAATGCGATTCCAATTTGACGGCCGCGGAGGTGGCCGTACCGTGAGCCGTCCGCGTCGAGAGCTTCTTTGAGCTTCCGACCGAACTGCCGGACCGGGGCGAGCTCGGCCCGAAGCATCTCGACAGTCAGCTCCGTAAGCTCACATCCCCAATTTCCGGAGGGAGACCGGACAACCCTGTCGGGTGGATCGTCGCCCGGCTCAACGACGACGGGATGTGCCGGTGGATTCCCCGAAGTTGAGAGCGAATAGAGGAATGACCAGATCTGAATGTCCTCGCGCCGGGGTCTGTCGAGCTTTACCGCGACGCGCTCGTCGACGGGAGTTGCGCCAACGAACCAAATCGGGTCTTCGGGACGGTCAGGACTGAAGCCACCTGCAGCCATGGTCACCGGCTAAGCCCGATTCTGGCTTCGACACGACGGGATGATTCGGATCTCTGTATCCGTGCAAATAGTCTGTCAGCCACGGCCATGTCCCTCTCGAGCGTCGCATTCTGATACCGAAGGGCAACCATCGGAATCGTCTGCCCGAGGCGGCTCATCAGCTGTCACACGGTGGCGTCGGCGGTCGCTGCCCACGTGGCGCCCGAGTCCTCGCAGGCCATGAAATAGAGCCCCGCTGACGCAGGCGGCCCAGCGGGCGGCGTCCGCCTCAGACCACAACGTGTCCCATACCGCGGGACCACCGTCTGATCAGAGGGTTACCCAGCAGCCCGACGGCGCTCATCCTCGGTGTATGTGAGCTTCTCCGCTTCGCCGCGGCGCATCCTGCCCATCGAAGCGGAAGCTGCATGGACAGCCTCACGGGTCCCCGTCGGTGATGCCGAAAAGTTCAATGACGACCCCGCGTCGACACCAATGCGCCCGCCCTCCCGAATGGAGTCCTGGTTTGCGCCAACGAATGTGAACGCCCAGCCTTCCGCGATCCTGGCTTGGACCGAGTCCATGACCTGCAATCTGCTCCATTCCTTACTTGCATTCTCCAAGCCGTCGGTGATGACGGCGAAGATGATGTGCCCCGGTCGCTCAGCCGGTTCGAGTGCCTCGACCCGAGCCCGGACGTCGCTGATGGTTCGGCCAATGGCGTCTAACAATGCGGTCGTGCCTCTCGGGATGAGGCGGTAGGGGAGAAGCTCGAAGACAGGAACCCCTTCGGCCAACATTTCGTAGTGGTCGTCGAACTGGACCAAGGTGACGAGGCAGGTCCCTGACACTTTCGCCTGCTCGTCGAGCAGCGACTTGACGCCGCCTTCCATGTCCTCCTTGATCGTTTCCATCGAGCCGCTGCGGTCGATCACGAGCACGAGCAGCGTGGTGTCACTTGCGTTGCTGGCCTTCTTGGAGGTGGTCATCATGACCCTCCTTTCTGACGACCTGATGGCCGTCGTTTCTGTCCCTTCTCCTTGGCGGAGCGGGCCTTTGCTTCCTGAATGAGCTGGTGCACCCGAGAGGGACTCACGTCCAGCTGTGCCGCTAGGGCACGAACCGTTTCGCCCGATGCGTAAGCGTCGGAAGCGGCAGTGGCCCTCACGGACGAGAGAAGCTCAACTGCTTCCTGATGCTCCTCAAGCCTCTGGGTTGCACGCCGGTAACGCTCTCGGGGATCGGGTACATCTTCAAGCCACTCGAGAAACTTCTTTGTGTCGTCCTTCGTCTGTGACGAATCGCCCGGAGGCTCTTTGCGAGCTGCCATGTCCAGGTGGACTGTACAGAGAGACTCTCAAACTGTCAAGAGGGTCTGAACAACCACTCATTCCCTCACGCGACCCAGTCCACCCGAGCGCGTCTTTGTGAGCGTCGACTTCTGTCGTTCGACGGAGATGCGACGGGCTAGACACAGCACCCGCTACGACGCGCTCATGCACCTCTGGCATGTCCATCGGTCCTCCTCGTCGCAGCGCCACCCTGCCTTCAGTGCCTCGGCCTCCAATTCATCCGGCAAACGCGATCAACTCACCCGGCACGACTTCTCACGTGAGCGTTACGCTGAGATTGTAAGGATGTTGCCGGTCACCTTGCCGTAGCCTGCCGCTGCATCATTCGTCACGGTCACGGACAGATTGGACCCGGTGGGTGCGGTGGCGGAGACCTTCATGGTGGCCGTGATCGTGGTCGAGCTGGTGACCACCACCTTGGTGAAGGTGACGCCCTTCGGACCGGTCAGCGTGGCACCGGTGGCAAACCCGGTGCCAGCGAGGTTGACAGCGGTCGTGGTCCCTCGTGCGGCACTCGACGGGCTGATCGAGGCGAGCTGGGGGCCAGTGAGAACCGTCAGGCAGTCGGTGCAGGTGGCCGAGCCGAGGGCTCCTTGGTTGAGCGTGAGATTACGTGCGCCGGTTGCCGCAGCCGCACCGACCGACTCCTGGGCGGTGATGGAGGTGGAGTTCACCACGACCACCGAGTAGAAGGTGACGTGCTGCCCAGCGGCGAGCGTCGCTCCGCTGGCGAATCCGGTGCCGGTGATGGTCACCGGGACCTTCGCCGCACCCTGGCCCAGAGAGGCCGGGCTGATCGAGGCGACCGTAGGTTTGGCCACAATCGTCAGACACCCCATGCAGGTAGCAGAGCCGTTGGTGTCGGCCACTGTCACGTTACGGACACCGGGGATCGCCACCGCGCTCACATTGACCTTGATCGTCACCGACGTGGGCGACACGCTGACCAATGACGGGGTGACACCACCGCCGGAGATGGCGACGGTGAGCGGGGAGACGAAGCCGTTCCCGTCGATCACGATGTCGACTCCCTTGGCCCCTTGGACGAGATAGCTCGGACTGACCGAAGCGATGCCAATGGGAGAAACCGGGACCACGGTATTGGACGGATCCGAAGCGGGTCCGGTCCCGGCCGAGTTGGTGGCAGTGACCGTGAACGTGTAGCTGTCGCCGTTGGTCAACCCGGTGACTGTGATGGGGCTGGCCGCACCGCTTGCGGTCTCCCCCCCGTTGGTGGGAGTGGTTAGATCCGTGGCGGTCACGGTGTAAGAGATAACAGCTGCCCCGCCATTGCTGGCCGGTGGGCTGAAGGAGACGCTGGCTCCGGCATCACCCGCCGTGGCAACTACAAGGGTTGGAGGACCGGGGAGAGTGGAGGGGGTGACCACATTGGACGGATCTGACTCGGGACCAGTCCCGACGCTGTTGGTGGCCGTCACCGTAAAGGTGTAGCTGTCTCCGTTGGTCAGTCCGGCCACGGTTATCGGACTTTCTGAACCACTGGCGGTCTGACCACCGTTGGCCGGAGTAGTCAGGTCAGTGGCAGTGACGGTGTAACTGCTGACGGCTGCCCCACCGTTGGAACTAGGAGGGTTGAAAGTGACCGTCGCTTGGGCATTTCCTGCTGTGGCCATGGTGGTGGCTGTACCGATCGTTGGGGCCGTAGGGACGGTGGGCGCTTGTGGCGCATAGGGCCACGTGTCGCCTTGACTAACCGAAACGGTCCCACCTCCGAAAAGAAGCAGCTGAGAGGTCGTCGCATCATATGCAGCAGCGGACCGATAACGGTTGGACGGACTTGATTCGGGAAATAGCTGAATCCAACCAGTAGTGCCGTTCCAGTCCCAAGTATCCCCGAAGTATGAACTTCCAGCGACTCCACCGAAGAGTACCAACTGTTGGGTGGTTGGATCGAAGGCGAATGCACCATATCCACGGGGAGCCGGGCTGACCGCAGGAGATAACTCGTCCCAGGTAGTTCCGTCCCAGGACCACGTGTCGGCCAACGGAGTCGAGCTATTGGTGGAGTAGCCGCCAAACAGAATCAACTGAGACGTCGCCGGGTCGTAGGCCAACATGGCACGAGAGCGAGCCGAGGGACTCGACAGGGGACTTAGCTGTGTCCAGGTCGACCCATTCCAGGACCACGTATCTCCCCCAGTCGAGGTGGAGTTTCCAAGCCCCCCGAATAGGAGGAGTTCAGCCGCCGCCGGGTCATAGGCCATCGAAGCGTTGTAACGGACAGGGGGACTTGTCGCGGGACTTAGCTGTGTCCAGGTCGATCCATTCCAGGACCACGTGTCGTTCAAGTAAGTCGGACCTGGTCCGTACCCACCGAACAGCAGGAGTTGTCCGGTGGCGGCGTCGTAAGCCATCGAAGCATTGCCACGTGGTGATGGACTGGTCGTTGGCGACAATTCATTCCAAGTGGTTCCATTCCAGGTCCAGGTGCCATTGACAAAATGGTTTGCACTCGGAATGCCGCCGAAGAGCAGAAGCTGTGAGGTGGCTGGGTCATAGGCCATGGAAGAAGCACCTAGGGCACCGGGGCTGGCGTTCGGACTCAACTGCGTCCAGTTCGTCACGGGTGGGTTAACCGTCAGTGTGAAAGACTGAGTGGCATCGGGCAACACCCCGTTTGAGGCGGTGATCGTAATAGGGAAGATCCCGCTGGAACTCGCAGCGCCCGACAGGGATGCCGTTCCGTTGCCGTTGTCGGTGAAGCTCACGCCAGACGGGAGTGATCCGGTCTCGGTGAGGGCAGGCAGGCCGGTGGTGGTGACCGTGAAACTGTCGGCCACGGACTGTGTGAAAGCGTCCGAGGTGGAACTAGTGATCGACAGAGCTAGGTTGTCGACGCTCGTGATGATGCGTCCGATTGACTCCGGTATAACTGCCGCTTTCCTATTATTGGTAAACCACATCGCTCCATTGGGTCCGGCCGTTATCCCCTCTGGTCCGTTGATAGTGGGATAGGTGTAGTTGGTGATTACCCCTGACGTCGTGATCCGACCGATCGAACCACGATGGCTGTTTCCTACATGATTGGTGAACCACAGCGCTCCATCGGGTCCGGCCGCTATCCCCTCTGGTTCGAGGATGCTGGATTCGGAGTAGTTGGTGATGACTCCTGACGTTGTGATCCTACCGATTGAACCCCCGAAACCCTCAAAGTCGGGATTCGTGAACCACAAGGCTCCATCGGACCCAGTCGTAATCTGATCTGCATCAACGCCCGTTGGAAGGGGATAGTTCGTAATTATCCCTGCAGTCGTGATTCTTCCGATTGATCCAGGGTAAGACCCGGTCAGGTCTTCATAACTCGAATTCGTGAACCACAACGATCCATCGGGTCCGGCCGTGATCTGAAAGGGGGAATCGTGCGGTGGAAGTGGGAAGTTGGTAATTGTTCCCGACTCCGTGATCCGACCGATCGAGTTGTCGATAAATCCTGATCCACTGTCAACGCCGTCGACCGTGAACCATAAGGCTCCATCGGAGCCAACGGGACTGCCCAGCTTTTGATTGACTCGGCTGGTCTGGTGTCTCAGGCCGCTTTTGCGACCCTGTAGATAGTCTCATATTCAACTGGCGTGAGTCTCCCAAGTCCACGCTGACGACGACGGCGGTTGTAGGTGCGCTCGATCCATGTGGCGATGGCGAGACGCAATTCTTCGCGGGTCTTCCATCGTTGGGAATTGAGCACGTTCTTTTGCAGCAAGGCGAAAAAAGATTCCATGGCGGCGTTGTCGGCACACGTTCCGACCCTTCCCATCGAACCCCGCAGCTCCGCTTCCTTCAGAGCGCGCACGAAGGCCCGTGAGCGGAACTGAGAACCACGATCGGAATGAACAATCGTCGTGGCCACCTCTCGGGTCACCAGAGCATTCTTCAGGGCGTCGACAGCCAGTGCCGCCGGCATCTGCGCATCCATGGAATACCCGACGATCCGATTGGAGAAGACGTCCTTGACGGCACAGAGGTAGAGCTTGCCTTCGCCGGTCGGCTGCTCGGAGATGTCGGTCAGCCAAAGCGTGTTGATCGCCGTCGCCGTGAAGTCCCGCTGGACCAGGTCGTCGTGGACCGCTGGGCCCGGTTTGCGATTGAGCCCCCGCTTCTTGGAATGGACCGACCAGATGCGTTGCAAGGAGCACAGCCGGTGCACCCTGTTCTCACTGGCGACATGGCCCAGCGCCTCGAGCTCGTCGGAGATGAAGCGGTACCCGAAGCCTGGGTCGTCGCCGTGGGCGTCGAAGGCGGCGTTGATCAGGTAGGCGTCGGAGAGATCCCGGTCGCAGATCGGTTTGGCCCGCCACTTGAAATAGCCCTGCTTGGAGAAACCGAGCACCCGACAGGTCACGGCGATGGGGATGCCCTCATCGGCCAGATCCGTCACCAGCGGGTACATCATTTTGGGTTGAGGCCACGACCGAGGTAGATGGCGGCCCGGCGCAAGATCTCGTTCTCCTGCTCCAACAGGCGCACGCGGTTCTTGTAGTCACGCAGCTCTTTGGCAGCGGCGTCGGTCAGGCCGGGGCGGACACCCTCTTCGATGTCGTCCTTCTTGAGCCACGCGTGCAAGGTGGCCGCGGAGATCCCGAAGTCCTTGGCCACCTGGCTGATCGGTGCTTCCCGTTTACGGGCCACGGCGACAACGTCACGATGGAACTCGGCGGGAAAGGCTTTGGGCATGGTGCACATCCTTCCTGCGAGTAGATACTCGTCAGGTTAGGAGACAACCAAACTCTGGGCAGACCCCTTCGATGCGTAACAACTTTGAACACTTTGATGAACGGCTTGACAAATGGTATACAACCTCCGCAAAACGCAACCACGCGGATTACATCATCGGCCCTCCCAACACATTGGTGGGAGTGGCAGAGACGGACATGTTTCGGTTCTTCGATACGAGTACCGCTGATGTCGTCTTTTGGGGTAAGCGGTATTCTTTGGTGACGATTATGGATGAAATCCTTAGGGTCCATCCAATCGCAAAGGCAGAAGGTAACAAACCTCACTTTGATCCCCCCAGCACGACGGGGAGCGGCCAGTTACACCCATCGGATGGATCATGAGGCCATTCGCTACCGCAATGCTCCGCGTGACAGTCGAGCCACTGACCCCATAATTCTTCCCGCAACAGAGCGTTTTCCGGTAAACCCTGGTGTCGGAGGGGGGAATGGACCCATAAACCCATGTCACCGCATGACCGGTGAACTGGTGCTTTAGTCGCTGCGACCTGCCCTCCCCGTGACCCAGTTGGGGTGTTATCTCGCCTGCCGGGCGCTCGGCGAAGCCCGATTCAATGTCTGTTGATGTCATGAAGGAGCGCAGCGCAGCTCCAGCGTAACGAGATCCGGTGAGCGCACCGGCTCGGGCGCCGAGTACGAGGAGCGATCTCGTGGCAACGAGGAGCGTGGCCAAGACCGACCAAACCAAGGCGAAGATCCAGCGGGAGTCCTCCCGTCGCCCGGGACCAGGTGTGCGGAGCACACTTGGGGTGACGAAACCAACCCGGAGACGACAGAAGGAGACTCCCGTGGAACAACCAACACAATATGTCGGCATCGATCTGCACCGGCGCCGCAGCGTGATCGTGCGGCGCGACGGGGACGGAGAGACCCTTGACACCGTCCGCATCGACAACGACCCTGTGGCCCTGGCCGCCGAGCTGGTCAAAGCCGGTGAGCACCCCGAAGTGATACTGGAAGCGACCTATGGCTGGTACTGGGCGGCCGATGTCATCAAAGAGTGCGGGGGCAATGTGCACCTGGCCCATCCCCTTGGCAATAACTGGGGCAACCGGCGGGTGAAAAACGACGAGCGCGACGCCACTGATCTGGTCGACCTTGTTCGCATGGGACGCCTGGCCGAGGCGTGGGTCGCCCCACCACCGCTGCGAGAGCTCCGCGAGCACATCCGCTATCGGGCCAAGCTCGTCCACTTGCGCTCCAACTTCAAAGCCCAGGTCCACGCCGTGCTAGCCAAAGAAGGGGTGGCCGTGCCGATGACGGACCTGTTCGGGGTGGGCGGCCGGCGCCTTCTCGACGAGGTGCACCTGGCCGACGCCTATCGCATACGGGTCGAGTCCCTGCGCGAGTTGATCGAGCACGTCAACCGCGAGATCGTCATGCTCGAGAAGCAGACTGCTCCCTACTTCGCCGGTGACCTCGGCTACCACGCCGTCCAGGCCATCCCAGGCGTGGGCCCAATACTGGCTTCGGTCTTCGTGGCCGAGATCGGTGACATCGAAAGGTTCAAGAGCGCACGACATCTCTGCCGCTGGGCCGGACTCACCCCAACCCATCACGAGTCCGACGTCACGGTCCGCCGCGGTCACATCACCAAGCAGGGATCACGTCTCGTGCGCTGGGCCGCCGTCGAGGCGGTGGTCCGCCAGCGCGGCGACACGGCCATCCGGCGTCACCACCACAAAGTGGGCGAACGCCGCGGCACGAACATCGGCCGGGTGGCGGCGGCCCGCAAACTTCTCATCCTCGTCTACTACGGCCTGCGCGACGGCGAGATCCGTTGCCTGGCTGAGACGGGATGAGATCCGGAACGGACGCAACCCGGTGCGAGCTCGCCGACTGGCATGGCCCCCGCTCTGCGGCGAGACCGATCATTTGATTGAGCCCACCAGGTTGCGGCCGCACCACTCCATGTCGCCTAGCGCGACGAAGAGATGCCCGGCACCCGGATCCTCGGGTTGCCCAGCCAGCATCGACTGGCTTTGGAGATGGACCGCAACGCGTCCCCTACCCGGCAACACGAGGGGACGACCACGAAGCCCTGCCGGGCTTCGAATCACATGATGTGAAGGACGACTGACCGGGCCGTCAAGGTTTCCCCTACGGGCGGCCTCCGGCCGACCTTGACTGCCCTCCCCGATACGGGTCACATCACGAGGGCTGCTTCAGCGCGCCCGTTGTTCGAACCGCACCCGTCATCTCGGCATGACAAATGCCAATGGAGCCTTCGGCACCCCTTGACAAACTGCGCTTCTTCAGAGATGCCAGTCTCCGCCCCATCGGTGCATACTCACCGAGATGGACCCCAGGCAGGCCCGTCTCTACGACCTGTTCGGACTCGACGAATACGCTCCCACGCGCTGAGTTAGGTACTACACAACTCCATCACAAACACCATCATTGAAGTGGAAGAACGCCGTTGTACGACGAGCTAGCCAGGAAGGTGCCGCTAGGTGGGAGGTGTGCGACCCCCGCGCACACCTCCCACGCGTTCTGCTATCCAGCAGCGTTCGTACTGACGGACTCCGAGGATCCCGGCGTCAGACGTTGCTGAGGGTCCCACGGATGATGTACTCCGATGTGAGACCGGGGCTCGCGCACGTCTGCGCTCCGATGACGACGGGCTTCAACGCTGCCGAGAAGTTTGCAGAAGGATACGAGCCCCAATTCACCGGGCCGCTCAGATTCCAGATCGGGCCTGCTTGGGTGACGACGACTGTCGATGCCACACTCGGGTCAATCATGGCTCCCGGCACCGGAGGGAAGTTGTAAGCGAGGTTCAGCGTCCCAGAACCGAGTGCGGGAGGGCTTAGCTGCGGGCAGCCGTTTGCCTCAGTAGCGCTGAAGCTCATGCTGCCAACGATTCTCGTGGGTACCGGCGTAGCAGTCGTTCCCTTTACGGGTACGCAATTCTTTGCAAGGAACCAGATACTCACGGTCTCAGACGCGGTCCCACCGTTAACTTCGGGCGGTGAGAATCCGACCTCACCTGTCACCGAGCTGCAATTAAATAGACCGGTTCCCACAACATCAGTGGCAGGAACTACGGCCGTATTGCCCGTATTGCCCTCAGCAAGACCAGTAAACGCCAAGACACCGAAGAGGCTGAGCGCTAGACCAACTGCTCCGGTTGCAACGATACGTCGACGCATGTTCGGCTCCTTTTTTAGCGGCCGCGGTCACATCCCTGCATCGTCGAAATGTTGCCTCGACTACGGCGGCGAGGCCCCAGCCAAGAGCAGTCTCGCCCTTGGATCTGTCAGTGTCAACCGCGAAGGAGGATCTCTTGAGCATCGGGGTCGAGGTCACCTTCCCGATTAGGCATGCGCCCCCCATCGAGCTAGCGGGGGGATTGCTCGACATCTATCGGCCACCATCTGCTGGTTGCCCATCACCGCATCGACCCCTCTCATCGCGACTCCAGGAAGTTCGGCCAAGACTATCGAGTAGGACGGACGGCCTCCCAGACAGAAAATGGGCCTTTAACAGGTGGTTTGCCGAACCCTCCAAGACGAACAACTGTTCGTATTCCATGGAGCGCCAATACGAACTGGAATCCCTCAGGCGGTCGACAGCCATGTTGAGGGTGGGGGCACCGGCACTCGATCGCGAAGCCGCCATGGTGCTGGTGAGGGAGTTGCAGGAACTGGAGCAGCAGATCCGGCGGCTACGCGATGGGATGCAGCGGCTGCTCGACGAGTCGTCATGAGATGAAGCTGGATCGTTTGGCGACAACTACACGACTATCGCTGAGAGGATTCAGGCATGCCAGTGCTGCGAGTGAAGACCGGGCGATTCTGGGTTGCACTATCTTCGGCCCTAGCGCAAGAGTGACCTGATGCGAGTTCCAGATGATCTTCGGGACTGCGTTTGTTTCATCACCACCTGGCGTGCCGGAAGTCAGACAGGTATTGGGACCGGCTTCTTCGTTGGAATGGAGATCGGAGTTCAGGATCGCTACCTCTACTACCTTGTTACTGCCAAACACTGCCTGTTTGACGACGCCGGGTGTCCCGATGAAGTTGTCGTGCTAGTCAATACAAGCGACGGACAGATTGCAGAACTCCGATCTGCTGCTTCTCAATGGGTCGAGCACCCGACTTCTGACGTGGCCATTCTTCCTTGTGTACCGGACACCAGCCGGTATAAGTATCGCGTCTACCCGTGCAGTCGATCAGCAACTAAGGACTTTGTAGCACTCAAAGAGGTAGGACCCGGCGATGAAGTGTTCGTTCCAGGATTGCTCGTTCACCATCCTGGGCGCAGTCGCATTATGCCCATTGTTCGACTCGGAAGCATCGCCGCGATGCCGGAAGATCCGGTTCGATTATCCATTGGGCGCTATCCAGGTGCACAGGAGGTTCACGAAGTCGTCGTTCTGCTCGAAGTCCGGTCAATCGGTGGTCTGAGCGGCTCTCCCGTCTACCTCCACCTGCCATTCTGGCGGGAGTTGCCAGAAGCGGGCAAAGTCCTTACCAGTTCCGGTCCAGCTACTTCATCGAGCGGTGGAGAGAACTGGCTCCTCGGTGTGATGCACGGCTTCTATCCGGTCGGTGAGAATGATCCCGACAATGTAAGCGGAGGTAATGAGAACTTGAACACGGGGATCGCCGTAGTGATCCCTGTAGACAGGGTCATGGAGTTGATCAATGATCCCCTTCAGATCAACCACCGAGATGAGATGAAACATCACATCGAATCTGGCACTTCACCCAGTGCTACAAGTGAAGCGCCGGATCCTCTTCCGTACGGAGCGGAGGACGGAATCTAGATCTTCTTGGTCCCCCAGCTTCTGGATCTTCTTGGTCCCCCAGCTTCTG
>PMLV01000056.1 GCA_003160635.1 Acidimicrobiaceae bacterium
GAGCAGTCCCCGGAGGTTTTCCTCCAGGTCCACTCCATAGGCCCCCCACGTCACCCCGTCGACGCCGGTTGCGGCCTTTGGGTTGATCGCCCAGTAGGCCGACCGGAGACGGTCGAGGTCGACGTGGTGCAGCAACGCCGTAAACCGTTCATCCTTATCCTTTCGTGCTGCCTCACGCACATGGTCCAACCCATTTGGCACGTCAACTCCGGCACTGCGTCCGGGACGTGTTGGATCGTCCGTGTTCCCCTCGGCCAGGCCCCTTTCCTCCACCGCCTCCGCCACCGGCACGCCGGCATTGTTCGGCAGCTTCGCAGGTACTACGGGCCTGTCTGACTTCCCATGCTCGTCCATCTCAGGCGTACGACCTCGGCCTTTCCTGAGCGGCCCACCAGGTGATCAACCAGATGGGCGAGCATGGGACCTCCCGGTTCTCGCGCATGGAGACTCCACGCATGCACGGGTTCTTCGACCGCGCGGGGCCCGACGACAACTCGCGGTTGCGCTGCCGTCGGTGTTGCCTTCCGCAGATCTGACAACGTCGGCACCCCGAACTGAGATTCTTTCGCGGCTCAATAGCCCGGCCTACGTGTATCCCTGTCAACGCTTCACCCCCGCCCTTGCGGACGACAGTGCATGACTCGGGGCCACCACGGGTCGCTACCCCTTTGATGTAGAGCGTTTTCATCTCCTTCTCCATGCCGGTTTATCCCGGCGCACCAGATCGGCTCGACTCTCCATCGACTCCCACCGGACTCATTGTCGCGGTGGGAGTCGATGAAGGCGACTACTTGGTGCGTCGGCGGTCGAGCTCCGCCCCAAAAAAACTGGCTGCTGCTTGGAGGATGTCGTTGGCCCGGCGGAGCTCTTTGACTTCCTTTCGCAGCTCGACCAGTTCGTCGTGCTCGCTCGTCGTCACTCCCGCTCGGATGCCACCGTCGACCTCGGCCTGTCTGACCCAGGTGCGCAGCGACTCGGTGCCGACCCCGAGCTGGCGGGCCACCCGGGAGAGCACCCCGGTGTCGTTCGGATCTTGGTGTCGGAGCTCTCCGACCATCCGGACCGCCCGCTCCTTCATCTCAGCCGGGTACCGCTTCTGGGAAGGCTTCTTTTCTGTCATGCTCCATCCTCACTTCCAAGGTATGGAGCCTCCAGGGATACCAGGCCGGTTCAGCATCGGGCTGGGCGAAGATGATCCCCAGGCGCTTGTCGATGGCCCCGGCCAGCTCCTTGGGCAGGTGCCCTTCGACGTTCCTGCGCTTGTGCAGCTTATGAAGACATCCTCATAAAGAGCATTATGTGGAACGCCGGATTATGTGGACTGCCGAAGGAACGACCTGGCAGCGGCGGTGCGCGGCATGAATCTGTTCACATAATCAGACCCGCCTGACAGGGCAAAGCTTCCCTCTTATCCAGATCGGAGAGGAGGCAGCGATGTCCATTCCATCGCGGGTCCGTGTGTCGGGCCCGCTCGTCCCCTATGTGGCCGGGTTCCGAACGGAGCTCGAGACGCAGGGCTATCGGCCGAACGCCGTCGGGTGTCAGCTCTATGTGCTGGCGCACATGAGCAGATGGCTCGATTCCAGACACCTCGGTCCGGGCGATCTGACGTCTGAGCTGGCGCGGGAGTTCCTCGTGGCCCGACGCGCGGCCGGCTACACCTTGTGGCTGTCCGAGAAGGGCGTGGCGCCGCTGCTCGCGCACCTCCGCTCCGTGGGCGCCGCGCCCGTTCCCTTGCCGGCGGCTTCCGCAACCACGCGCACCGAGCGCCTGCTCGCCGAATTCCGGTCCTATCTGACCGACGAACGCGGCCTTGCTGGCGGGACCGTCGCAAGCGACGTTCACATCGCCCGGCTGTTCCTCAACACCCGACCGTCGGAGGACCTCGGCCTCGAACGGCTCACGCCTTCAGAGATCGTCGGCTTCGTGAAGCAGGAGTGCGAACACCGGGGGGCGGCCTACGTCACGACGGGGCTCCGGGCCTTCCTGCGCTTCTGTCACGTGACCGGACGGACGCCCCGACCGCTTGTCGGCGCCGTCCCCAAGGTGGCCTCCTGGCGGCTCGCCGGACTCCCGAAGGCGCTCGATCCCGACGTGGTCATGGCGCTGCTCAAGAGCTGCGACCGGCGGACCACCTATGGCCGGCGCGACTTCGCAGTGCTCATGCTCCTGGTCCGTCTTGGGCTTCGCTCCGGCGAGGTCGCCTCGCTCCGCCTCGAGGACATCGACTGGCGCGCCGGCGAGCTCCTCATCCGCGGCAAAGGCCCCAAGCTCGAACGGCTCCCCTTGCCCGCCGACGTCGGCGAGGCCGTCGCGGGCTGGTTGAACCGGGGACGTGCCTGATGCGCCGCTCGCGAAGTCATCACACGCGTGCGGGCGCCGCACCGGAGTCTCACTTCCGGAGGGGTCACGGCCATCGTGCGCGCTGCGTGCGCACGGGCCGGCGTTCCGGAGGTGCATGCCCACCGGCTGCGCCACACCGCGGCAACCGAGATGCTGCGTGCCGGGGCTGGATTGACCGAGATCGGCCAGGTGCTCCGTCACCAGAGCGTGCTCACGACGGCCATCTACGCCAAGGTCGACCGGACCGGGCTGCGTGAGCTTGCCTCGCCGTGGCCGGCGGAGCGCCGGACGGTGGAGCTATGACCGGACTGGAGACCGCGCTTCGGGACTACCTGGCCCTGCGACGGTCGATGGGGTTCAAGCTCCAGCGCGCCGAGAAGCTCCTCGGTCAATTCGTAGACCACTGCGGCGCCGTCGGCACCGACGTCGTGACGGCCGAGGTGGCGCTTCAATGGGCGACGTTGCCGGAGGATGCAAGCCGGAACTGGGTGTGCCACCGGCTCTGCGTGGCGCGCGGCTTTTCCCGTCACCTCGCCCTGATCGACGAGCGCCACGAAGTCGTCCCGACGAGCCTCGTCCCGCACCGGCCGACCCGGGCAACGCCTTTCCTCTATACAGAAGACGAGGTCAGGGCGCTGATGGCGGCGGCAGGCACGCTTCGCGCTCCCATCCGCCAAGCGACCTTCGAGGTCGTCGTCGGACTGTTGTGGGCTACCGGCATGCGCGTCGGCGAAGCCCTCGGACTCGACCGCGGCGACGTCGACCTCGCTCATGGGGTGCTCACCGTCCGGGAGGCCAAGTTCGGCAAGTCTCGCGAGCTCCCCGTCCACGAGACCACCGTTGCGGCGCTGCGCGCCTACGCGAAGCGGCGCGACCAGTTGTTCCCGCTCGCTGCAACGCCGGCGTTCCTCGTCTCGGCAGCCGGAAGACGCGTCCGTTACGACAACTTCCATCAGACCTACCTGAAGCTCGTCCGAGAGGCCGGCCTTATCCGGCGTTCGCCGGCTTGTCGCCCGCGGCCGCACGACTTGAGGCATAGCTTCGCTGTGCGGACGCTGATCGAGTGGTATCGCGACGGTGTCGACGTGGAAGCTTGCATCCCCCGGCTGTCGACCTACCTCGGCCATGTGCACCCGGCCAACACGTACTGGTACTTGTCGGCCGCCCCCGAGCTGCTCGGGTTGGCAGCGCAGCGCCTCGAGGCGGCCACGGAGGTGGCGCCATGAGCGCCCTGGCCCCCACGCTCGAGGCATTCTTCACCGAGCGCCTCATGGCCCAACGCCGTGCCAGCCCCAATACCGTCGCCGCCTACCGGGACGCGTTCTGTGTTCTGCTCGCCTTCATCGAGCGCGAGACGGGCAAGGCTCCGGCGAAGCTTCAGATCGAGGACCTCGATGCTCCGCTGGTGTCGGTTTTCCTGGACCATCTCGAGCGGGAACGGGGCAACGGCCCAAGGACGAGAAACGCCCGGCTGGCCGCCATCCACTCGCTGTTCCGGTTCGCGGCGCTCCGCCATCCCGAGCACGCCGGGGTGATCGAGCGGGTGCTCGCCATCCCCCCGAAGCGCTACGAACGGCGCGACGTGCCGTTCCTCTCTGACGCCGAGGTCGACGCGCTCCTCGGCGCTCCGGACTGCGGCACGTTCCTCGGCCGTCGTGACAGCGCTCTGCTGCTCACGGCAGTCCAGACCGGACTGCGGGTGTCCGAACTGGCCGGCCTGTGCTGCCGCGACGTCGTCCTCGACGCTGGGGCGCACGTGCGATGCCTCGGCAAGGGCCGAAAGGAGCGGGCAACGCCACTTACCTCCCGGACTGTCGACGCGCTCCGCGCTTGGCTCGCCGAACGGGGCGGAGCGCCCGAGGACCCCTTGTTCCCCACCAGCACGGGACGGGTGCTCAGTCGATACGGCGTCGCCGCCATAGTCGACCGCCACGCCGAGGCCGCGGAGACATTGTGCGCATCGCTCGCGTCGAAGACAGTCACGCCCCACGTACTCCGGCACACCTGCGTTATCTACGGTGAAA
>PMLV01000051.1 GCA_003160635.1 Acidimicrobiaceae bacterium
TTTACATATTTGTCGGTTATATGAACGTTGTGTGTCTAACACAAGTCGAAAAGGTATGTCGAATCATCGGGTCAACCGACCCACCCCGGCCGAGCTATTCCCCGAAAGTCAAGACGAAGGTGAACACCCGGCGGATTCTTCAGCCCTGGAACGCACTGGAGGCGTTGGGGGAAAGAGCCTCGGGAGCGCATGGCCTCGCCGCGATGGGACGGCCAACGGTCGCTGGACCCGACCCGAGCGCCAGGTGCCGTGCTGTCAAAGCCCTATTACCGTCGCTCCCCGATCAGTCGGCCGTCCTCCGGTCAGTGATGGGCGTGAAGTACTTGGCTATGGCATCGGGACGGTCCAGCGATTCGGAGATGAACATGGCACCCGAGTCGCCGGCCTCGGAGAGCGCCCGGGCTACCTTGCCCAGGTCGTCACTCTCGACCTCGTAGAGCGCCAGGTAGCGATGCGGGAACTCCTGGGGAGGGTCTGTTTCGGAGAGCTTGAACCGCTGCGCGGCGACGAAACCCTCCACCTTCAGCACATCACTCAGGTGGGTGTTGTCGTACCAGTCGTTGAATTCGTCCTCCCGACCCTCGGTCGGGTTAGTGAACACCACAAACGTGTGGCGGGCCATGGCCCCCCCTCTCTTCACTCGCTCCGGTCACCCGCACGAAACTGCGGGATTCGCCGCCCTCTGGCGGACTGCGCTTGCAAAGATTAACGGTTGACGAGCAGCAGGAACAGGGTGACCCCTGATGCTGATGCTGATGCTCCGCTACCACCAGCGCGGGCAGGAGCTGTCGGCCTTGTGCGTGACTGGCTGCGTCGGGCTTGCGCTGGCCCCGGTGTCATGGGTGCCGTGCTGGGTGGATAGCGCCGATCATGGTCGCGCTCTTCTCCTGGCTCCAGGCCACGTGGCGCGATTGCGGACTGCGCCGGGTCACCACGCAGGAGCGCAGGACCTGCGTAGCAGACCGCTCCGTCAATGTCATGAACTTTCTATGAGGGCGTTGATCCTGGCATTCAGCTCGGTTTGATTCGCGACATGCACGTACACCTCGGGCGGATGATGTACGCCTGATCCCCAGGACAGTCCACCCGTGCTGTTGATGATCGCAGCACCACCCTGGCCCAACTCCGAAAAGGTCCCCGACGCACCCTGGACCGCGAACAACATCGTGGGCCCGTCCCAGTCACCGTCTCCCGGCGGGCCGCAATTGAAGAGATTCTGGTAGACGATGCGCATCGGGTTCTTTGGAGGCACCGAAGTACACAGGCTGCCGCCGACTTTCGTGTTTATTCCGGTGAACCCGTCGACCCAGGCGATCGCCGTCGGCCAGCCATGGGTACCCACAATCCACGTGGTGGCGGCGATGTCAATCTGTTCGTTGGTGAGCGGGGGACCCCCCGCTGGGAAGAGGCCATCTTCGATGACGAGGTCTTTCACCTTGGCCGCCACGAGAGCCCTTCCCCGCAGCGAACTACCCTCACCCGGGCCGGAGCGGAGCAGGCCTTCCAGGTTGGTGTCGCCACCAATGGCTACGACCGTCACACTGTGGTTCGGTTGGGTCGCCAAGAGGTGACGGTAGAGACGAACAGCCGGTTGAGCTTGTGAACTGTCACGAATGGCGTGGGGGAGCTCCTCCGCCAGGACATCGCTGTAGCCGTGTGGTGCCGTATTGGCGGAGCTGTCGGCCACGGCCCCGACCGGGATCCCCTTATGGCCATAGGCCGTATCGATGGCATCGAGCGCCGCGGCAGCCACCGGGTTGCGAATATCCGACATGACTCCGAGGATCTGCACCTTGCCTTGTTGCTGGAGGACATTGGCCATCCCGACCGCTGTGGCGTCATCCCACCACCTGGAGAGGTCGGTATCGATGATGAGTCGCTGCGGACGGCTCTTCGCTGTGCTGGCGGATGCCGACGTGGTTGATGGGAACCCGAAAACGCCTGTGGCGACTGTGAGCCCAAGGAGGAGCGCCATTACAAGGAAGAGGCTCCGCCGAGCCAGATTCCGGCGCCTCGCGGTTGGCGCGCTGCCTACCAGCCTAAGGGTCATCGACCCACCCCCTGTGCTTCTCGTTCTTCGTGCGAAGTCGCTGATGGACAGCGGGGACCTGGCAGAACGTTACGCCCGGCACGTTGCCCATACGTCCGCTGGGCGACTCTGCCGTCATAATAGGGCCGGACTTCAGGGAGGACAGGTGGTTATACGCGCAGTTATGTTTGACTTCGGCGGAGTCGTCTCGACCAGCCCATTCGAAGCGTTTGCACGCCTCGAGGATGAGCATGGGCTTCCTGCGGGCTTTATTCGCAGCGTCAATGCCACCAATCCAGACGGCAACGCATGGGCACAATTGGAACGAGGCGAAATCGGTATCGACGCGTTCGGGCCGGAGTGGGCCGCGGAAGCGCGCTCTCTCGGTCACGAGGTGGACGGTCGAATTGTGCTCGAAAAGCTTCGGGGCGAGATCCGTCCTCAGATGGTGGCCGCAATCAAAAGTTGCCGGACCACCTACAAGACAGCCTGCCTCACGAACAACTTTGCGCCGGTCGAGAGCGTTGTCTCCAAAGAGGTGGCAGCCGTGTACGCCCTCTTCGACGCCGTCCTCGAATCACGTCTCCTCGGGGTCCGCAAACCCGATCGGCGATTTTATGAGCTCGCCTGCGTGACAGTCGGCGTGGAGCCCGAAGAGGTGGTGTTCCTCGATGATCTCGGGGTCAACTTAAAACCGGCCCGCGCTCTCGGCATGCGCACTATCAAGGTGACCGAGCCTGACCAGGCCCTCGTGGAGCTCGAGCAGATCCTCGAACACCCCCTCTAGCCATTGAGGCTCCGATCCTGATTGCGCAAGGCGACGACGATCAGATCGTGCCGATCGTTGCGGCGGCCGACAAGTCGATCAAGCTGGTCCAGCGGGGAACCCTCAAGGTGTACTCGGGAGCTCCCCACGGCATCTACGGGGCGTATCAGGACGAGCTGGACAAGGACATGTTGCCCATTAGGGCGCTCCGCCCGGTTAGGTGTCCATGTCGTTGCCCTCGTACGTCTGCGAAGACCGGCCGTGACCGCGGCGGTCGTGTGCGATCGCTCGATAGCCGGCGTCTGCGAAGAGCTTCAGCTCGACCTGCCACGCGTCCGAGTTCAAAGGCCAGCCATGGCTCATGAGGATCGGCTGTCCGTCGCCCTGCTCGGTGTGGGGGGCACCACCCCGGCAGCCTCACGCGCCAATTCGGTAACACTCACGCCACGACGATCGCAGGGTTGCGAAACGCTCGAACCCGTAGGAGGCCCTGGTGTCCGCCCTCAGCATTGACACCTTTCAGGTTCCACTCGCAGCGCGGGAACTGATAAAGATCCGTGCCCCGATCTCTACCGGGTCCAGGACAGTCCCCCGGCCTGCGGTTCCGTCCATCTAGTTTCCACCAAATCGACCCCTGTCGTGGAGGGGTTTACCACCAAAGATCAGATGTGCTTCCCAGGCCGGGGTCTGATAGCAGTCGCCCGCGGCTGGGGCGCCCTCGTCCGCCCACGTACCCGGGAGGTACTGTCCCACTCACGAGAGAGGAAGGTGACATGGCCACCGACATGGACGCTTGGGCGCAGGCTGGTCTGATCTACGAACTGGTGGAGGGCGTGGCGTGGCTGCGCCTGAACCGGCCGGAACGTCGGAATGCCATGGACCACTATCCGAGCGGCCAGGGACCCAGCGGAATGGGTTTGCGGGACGCGCTCTTGGAAGCTATCCGCAACGCAACCGAGGACAAAGCGGTAAAGGTCGCTGTGATCACGGGCAATGGTTCGGTGTTCTCGGCTGGTGCTGACCTCAAGGCGGAGGCCCTGGAAATCGAACCGGAGCGCAGACGATCTCCGACAGTGGCCCGGGACGACGGGCTTCTCTACGGCTGGTACCGATTGCTCGAATCGATTTGGCGCAGTGAAACGCCGTTCATCGCCGCGGTCAACGGGCCGGCCATCGGGGGCGGATGCCAGCTCGCATTGGCGTGCGATTTGATCTACGCGTCCGAAACGGCCACGTTCTGGGAGATCTTCGGTCGTCTCGGCCTCCCGCTCGAGGGCGGGGCGGCGTGGCTGCTGACCAGGTCCCTCAGCCTTCCGCTGGCCAAGGAGATGGCCCTACTTTGTGAACCTTTGAGCGCCAAGCAGGCCTTCGAGTGGCGGCTGATCAACGGGTGCGTACCGGCCGAACAGCTCGAGTCGGTGGCCGCCGATGTGGCCCGGAAGCTGGCGACGTTGGGCGCCCCTTCGAAGGGTCCGGCCGCGTCTGGGGTGACTCGTGACGTGAGTGCCCGTCTGGGGCATATCAAGGGCCAGCTGAATGCCGCATGGGAACAAACGATGTGGCAGACGTTCCGGGAAGAAGCAACTCTGCTCAACATGCCAGCCGGCGACGTTTAGCAATAGAGGAAGGGGGCGGAGCGGTGCGTGTCAACCTTTTTGGGACGGTTTCTTCATCGGTTTAGTGAGTCGGTGGCCTCCTCTCCAGGTTGGTTGATCCACGCGACGGCCGGAAGAACCGGTGGCGTGGGGATCTTGCGGACGAATCGCTCGGGGTGCTTGGCATAGGCGTCGAGAAGGACGACACCGCGTTGTTCGCGGATCGCTTCGGCCCGGCCGTAGTGCACGTCGGCGGGGGTATGAAGTCCAATGCCCGAATGACGATGATCGTCGTTATACCAAGGGAAAAATCTGGCACAGTGGGCCTGGCCGTCCTCGAAGCTGCCGAAGCGATCGGGGAAGTCCGGTCGGTACTTGAAGGTTCGGAACTGCGATTCACTGAACGGGTTGTCATTACTGACATGGGGCCGGCTGAGCGATTTGGTCACCCCCAGGTCGGCCAAGAGGTGCGCTACTCCTTTGGCGATCATGGGTGACCCTCGGTCAGAGTGAATCGTGAGTTGATCCTTGGTGACACCCTGTTTGGCGATCGACTCGCCGATCAGTCTCTTGGAGAGCTCGGCTCGTTCGGCCCGGGCCAGCATCCAGCCGACGACGTAGCGGCTGTAGATATCCATCTATGCCGACGTCGGCATAGTTGGACTTATGCCGACCCCGCGATTATGCCGACCCGGGTGCGGCATGAAGGAGAAGCCCCTGTTGGATGGGCTTTTTCGGAGGTGAACGAGCCGACAAGGTCGGCATAATCACAGGCTCTCCGTGCGACACGAGGCCACTCGTTGCG
>PMLV01000197.1 GCA_003160635.1 Acidimicrobiaceae bacterium
CGTCACCTATCCGCTGAGCGTCTAACTGATCAATCTGCTGCCCGCAGAAAGGACATGGCGTGTCCTCGTCATGGAGAGGCCAGCTCATTGGAACTTCGAGCCTCGTTATCCTCATTGGTCTCGCCGGCCATTCCTGGTCAGTTATGCCCTCATCCTCGCCTAGTCAGCCGTCGCCCCCAGCCTTTCACCGTTGACGAGCTGAGGTCGCCGGGGACGGGCATGCGGTCCATGGGCGAACGGTAGCGGCCCCGGTGTACGTTCCGATAGATGGAAGAAAGCCATGAAATCGTGATTTGTGGGGTGTGTGACAAGAGCGGCCCACTGCCTCCGAATGGACATACCGGCCCGATTCAACGTTCTCTCGCCGTTAGTACCGCCATGGATGCAGGATGGAGCTCTGACGAGGATGGCTGGACGTGCCCCGAGTGCGCTGCGAGGGAATAGCTTGCCGGGATTGCCTGAGCAACCCGTAGCGGCCAGGTGTACGTTCGGCGGCATGGCAAAAGATCTCTGGAACGAAATCGACTGGCCCATTCTGAAGGCGATCATTGACGTGATGGACGAAATGGCGCCGAATCAACTCCACCCAGACAATGGGGAGGTCATCGCCGCGTCCGCCACCGGCGCCGACCTTGATACGTATGCGAAGTCGCTCGAGCGTCTGACCGACGATGGGTACATCGAAATCACGATCCATTGGGGTGGTGACTCCAAGGTCAGCGTCTGCGACGTGGACAAGGTGCTTTCCAAGGGTCGGATCGCCGTCTCCTGACGCGTGCCAGAAATCCCCGGCCTCTTGATCTGCCTGATCTGCGATCGAAGCGGTCCCGGCGTCGATGAAGTGATCGCCCCGCCCGACGAGCTCGAGCTCGAGGCCCTCAGGGCTGGCTGGCGCTACGACGAGGAGGACCGGTGGACGTGCCGGCAATGCCTCGCCGGGCCGTAGGTGGGTTGAGCGCCTCGAGCTCTGCCGTTCGGATCCGGCTACCGACCATGGCCACCGTGATACCCCAGGCCATTCCGAGAAGTAGGCCAGCCGTCACATCACTGAACCTGCGAACGGCGACGGAATCTGCGGGGCCTCGGACTCAGCGGGAAGCGGCGCTAGTACGCTTTGGATATAACCGCTGAAGCGACGAGAGGGAAAATCATGCCCGACGACGTGACAAGCCTTGCTGTAAAGATCAGGAAGATCGAAGCGCGACTCGCGACCATCGAGGAGTACCTCGGCACACCTGCGAACGCTGGAAATCTTGAGAAGCGACTCGGGGCGCTTGAGGACAAAGCGGGTCTGAACCCCTAAAGCCTGACTCAGCCCTCTTTACACCACGGCTGAGGTACGCCCGCCGGGCCGTCTACCGCAAGACCAACACCGTTACCGGTTCATTCCTACGGGCACTGGGGCTGTCGGGGGGACGCCGTAGGCGGTAGGTGGACTGGGGCGACCAGAGCGGAGCGGTACTAACGTCGGCGGGGTGGCTCGACTGAGGGAGACGGCGCCCACCAGGATCGTTTGCGTTGTGACCGAAGAGGTCACGGAACCGTCGCTTCACCGGCACGTCGTAAGCGTCGGGATCGGGGCGGTCACCGGGATTCCCGAAAAGCTGATGACCGTGTCTTACGTCCTGGCGGCAATCAAGGACGGCCAAGGGTTCACTGTGGACAGCCACAAGAAGGATGCGCCGTCGCTCGTGGTCCCGCGCCCATGTGGAGGCGGCTGCCACCACCGAACGATTAAAGCTCGGAATGCGATGGGGGAGGATATCGTCATCGACCTCGTCGACATTGAGCCATGCCAGGAATCGCTCGACTGAGCCCATTTCCATAGGTCCGCACCACGGACACACCCCGGCCCGTAGCCTGGTGCCGTGACGTGGATGGAGCGGGCGCAATGTCGTGGCGAGGACCGAGCACTGTTCTTCCCGTCGCTAGGGAGGGACCCGGTCAAGGCCAAGGTGCTCTGCTCGATCTGTCCCGTACGCCAGGAGTGCCTCGACTACGCCGTCGCGGATGCCGAGATCGTCGGGATTTGGGGCGGGACGTCGGCCAGGGAACGGCGGAGGATGCGGGTGGTGGCGTAGGACCGAACGGCCGTCGCCTAGATCTTCGTCGCCAGAAGGGGGAGAAAAGATGAACCGTCGGGCCTTTCGCAAGTGGTGCTCGGAGGCCGCCCCGATCTTGGCCTCGTTGATGCGCTCCGAGGACAGTGTGCTCTCTCGGCTCGGAGGGCCGCCGGCCGCACTGACCGCGTGCTTAGATCAGCTCGAGGCCGCATGGTGCGAGGCGGAGGACTGGCTCTATGACCACCCGTGCCCTGACAGCAAGTCCGGGGCGCAGTCCGATGCTCTGGTCCGTAGTTGCGGGGGCATTTGGGCCATTGCTTCGACGTACTTGGCGGTAGCTGATGACCCTGAAAACAAAGACCGAGTCGACGACTATCTCAAGGGCCGCATCGCTGTCTCAGAGGAGGCTCGTGCGTACCTGGGGCAATGTGGGATCAAGTGATAGTCGAGAAGTGGGCCAAGGCGACGGGGCGCGCGATCGTGGGGGAGGGGTGAAGGGCTTCCGGCCCCTCACCGCGTTGTTCCGGTACATTGCCGCCCGCTTAGGGGTGCGGCATCCGAAGCCTGGGGATACCGACGAGGACCTACCGACGCACGAAGGGCCACTCACCGACGAGCCCGAGTAGCTGTACCGGGCCGTGTACCGCAAGGCGAACAAGGCCACGGTCATTCCTGCGGCGCCTGCTGAAGTAAGCGAAGAGCCCCCGCAACCGCTCGGGACGGTCCGGGGGCGTAGGTCGCCATCCACCGGGGGGAGGAGGGGCGACATAGTCCACGATACGGGTCGGCCACGAGACTCAGCCGTGAAGGGCCTGGCACCTGGCCTGACGTCGAGAGATGGGCGACGGGGCGCACCATCGTAGGGGAGGGGTGATCGACACTCGCTCCACGCGACAAACCCGAGGAACCTTGCGGCACCTCGGGTCATCGCCACTGAGGTCCACGCCTTTCGGCGCTTTCCTCGGGAACTCCATCGTATTCTTTTCGCCATTGAAATCAATAAGGCCCTTGTTCCAACTTGGTTAAGAATGGGACGGGCGCGATGAAGAATCCCCCGGGGAGGTCGCCTGCCGGGAGGAGCGATAGAGACTCAGCCACCGTCTCTTCATGCAAGCCCTGTAGAGCCTTACTCGTCCGCTTCTCAGACGTTTGTTGGCATAGAACTCAAGGACGCCCTTCTCCACGTGGCACTGGACACAGACGATCGTGCCGCCGAAGCCATGGCGGTGTGGCTCACCGCACGTGGCGAAGCCCCGGGCCCATTGTTCTGCCCGGTGACCCAGGTCGGACAGGTGGTCATTCGCTCCATGACCGATCAGGCGGTTTACTCCATTCTCCAAACTCGGGCTATCAAGGCGAAGGTGCGAGCATTCTCGCCCCACGACCTACGCCGGTCGTGTGTATCGGACCTCCTCGATGCCGGAGTCGACATCTCCATCGTCCAGCAGTTCGTGGGTCATGCCAACGTCACCACTACCGCCCGCTATGACCGTCGTGGCGAGCACGCCAAGAAAAGGGCAGCCAAGTCGCTACACGTTCCGTTTGTCGTCGACTTGTAACGACGAGGGCGCATGCCAGCCGTACCATAGATGGCCAGTTCGTGATGACCATCTATGCACTTGTTTCCGTCACACATTTCGTTACTTGGTAAATCAACGTAATGGCGTTGGCGGTCGATGACCCCATACATGGTCACTTCGTCAAGACCATCTATGGCGGTTCCCAACAGGAGGCCACATTGTTTGGCCATCTATGACCCTCCCCATCGTCGGCGTTACCGATGGCGATGGGACTCCGGCAGGTGTCGTATTGGGTAGGTCATTCGATCAATCGGATAAACCACTCACCGATCGAAGTTCGCGTATTTTGCCGGTGGCATCGCCGGAGAACCCGCACTTCATACCGCGAGTGAAGTATCAGGGTGACTAGACGGCCGTCCGGAATTCGGATTATGAAATGAGCAGGGCACCCAAATGGCATATAGCGTTTCAGGTGTGAACAAGGGCAAGCCCGTTGCCAGCGTGAAGGTCAGCCACGCAGCTCTGCTCACTGCGGCGGTCATCGCTGTGAGCCTCATTGGTAATTGTCCTTCGAAACGGACGGGGTGGCACTCATCCTTCTTGTTTTCTTGGGTGTATTTGGTTGGCGACGATTTAGATCAAGCAACTACTCGATCCAATACCGCGGCGGCAAGGGGTCGTTACTCGGGGCATACCAATCGTTCAGGGCGGACAAAGAGGAGCGAGCCACGGGCACTCAGCAGTCGACGGGAAGGGAAAGTGCCGGCACTCGGCCAATGCGCCCTCCCAATCGATCTTCTGGAGGTCGACAGCGGACAGTTGTGCGTCTGAGTTGCCAGCACTTGGAAGAGATGATCGGCAATCCGACCGACCTCGTTGGGCGAAGAATGCTTTGCCGTACCTGTGGAGAGCAGCGAGTCGAAGCCGTCATCTCGTAGGGCGGGGCGAAGTACTCCTGTTCTCACCTAGGCATCGACCTGGGCCCCTCCCAGCAGCGGAGATACAAGGACAACCCGACGCCCACTGACCGTCCATACCCAAACGGGCAGGTTCCCCTATACAACGCCCGCGGGCAGGCGTAAGTTTGTCGGTAGAGGTGAAGATCTATGGACGCAAAAAATGGAGACCACATAGTCGTCGAGTCAGCCAAGGTCGGCTCCGCACGGCGAAGCGGGCAAATAGTCGAGGTGCTGCAGGGATCTGCCGGTGAGCACTACCGCGTGCAGTGGGACGATGGTCATCAGACCGAGTTCTTTCCCGGCCCAAACGCCATGGTGGTTCCACCATCCCCTTGAACGCAGACAAGCTGGGGCTGCTGGTGCGGGGAACGGTAATCGAGGGGACCCATCATTGAGTAATCGGATCGCGTTGGGACCCCACCCAACTGCCGTATTGATCAACGATATCCGCGAAGGGGATAACCCACTCCGATAATCCCGTGCATGGCGACGGCGGGTCATCGAGTAATCGGTGCCCGCCTCCCGCAGACGCCGCATTGGCCCCTCACGGGCTTAATGGTTCACCTTGGTTTCTATTGCAGAAACCATTACTGGGCTGACCTTCGGCGCGTGCTCCCGGCACGCCTCTACGTAGTGGCTCTTCCCGAGCCGGTCCTTCCAAATGCCCTTCCACGCCGTGGGTTCGTAGCAGTGCGTGGCCTGGAGCTGATCTGAGTAGACCATTCGGAAGCACCGACCGGGGGCGATGAAGAATCCGCTGTGGAGGTCGCCGGGTTCGGGCATGCGGTCCATTAGCGCAGAGTAGCGGCGGTCAGATGTAGGGTCGGCGCCATGAGCGATACGCCTGTTTGGATCGGAACCGGTATCGGCGCTGCAGGGCTTGCCCTCGGTGAACTACGCCTTCAGACGGGGCGCAGGGCGAGACGGGCCATGGGCGTCGGCGGGCACCCGAGAGGCTGTTGAGGCGGCCCGGCAGGACTTCGACGACGTCATCGCCACAGGAGGCGAAACCACGGATTACTTCCTCGATGAGAAGCGAAAAGGATTGCCGCAGACGTTGCGTGAACTCTCGGTGCGCACGACCGACCGCCGACTGAGTGCCGCCGTTCTAGAGGTTTCGATCTCTCTCCACTCCGCCTGGTCTCTGGCAACGCCTCGCCGAGCGAGGGTGATCAATCTGCATGCGTTGTCGTCACCGTCATCTACAGCGGAGATCGCAGCGCAAATCAAGTGGGATCTGCAGGTGGACGTTTGCAGGACAGGTCTGGAGCAGTGCGAGGTGGCGCTGACTCGGCTCAACGAGTTGGAGCGCAAGGCGTGACAACACCCCGTCACCGGTTCGTTCTTACGGGCGCTCGGGCTGTCTTGTGGACGGCGCAGGCCGCCGAGAAGGGGCCCGGCTTCCTACGCCAAGCGGGTGATCCGCCGGGAGGTGTATCGGACCACCAATGGGCTACTCGGGAAGGTGCTGAAGGGTTTCAAGCTGTAGCGAGTCAGCTCAGCCCTGGTGCGCCAGGATCTCTAGCACGATGAAGATTGTCGCAACGACGAGTACGGTCCAGATGCCGAATCGCAGGGCAGCGTTTCTCGGCATGACTAAGAGGCTCAGCGGATAGGTGAC
>PMLV01000027.1:0-1568 GCA_003160635.1 Acidimicrobiaceae bacterium
AGTCGAGGAACTCCTTCACGCAGATCATCGCAGCGATTTTTTCGCCCTCGGCGAGGCGGAGGAAGCTCGAGACGGACTTGCCCTTCGAAGCGCGGGTGCCCTCGGGGACTTCGTAAACTTTCTTCGCGTGGCACTGGCCGGTGCTCGTGAGGAAGAGGATCGAGTCGTGCGTGCTCGCGGTGAACAGATGCTCGACGAAATCCTCCTCGTAGGTCTCGGCGCCGATCACGCCCTTGCCGCCGCGTTTCTGCGAGCGGTAGTCGGCGACGCGCGTGCGCTTGATGAAGCCGGCGTGCGAGACGGTCATCACGCAGCCTTCGTTCGGGATCACGTCCTCCATGCGGAAGTCCTCGGCGGCCGCGACGATCTCGGTGCGGCGCGGTGAGGTGTATTTCTCCTTCATCGCGAGCAGCTCGGTCTTGATGAGCGCCATGAGCTTCGCGTCGGATTCGAGAATCGAGCGCAGCTCGAGGATGAGCGTTTCGAGCGCGAGGTATTCCGCCTCGATCTTGCCGCGCTCGAGGCCGGTGAGCTGGTAGAGGCGGAGTTCCAGGATGGCGTCGGTCTGGCGCTCGGTGAGCGGATACTTCGCCATCAACTTCACCTTGGCCTCCTCGCGGTTAGCGGAGGCGCGGATGATTTTGACGAAATCGTCGAGGTTATCCAGGGCGATGATGTAGCCCTCGAGGATGTGCGCGCGGTCCTCGGCCTCCTTGAGGCGGAACTTCGTGCGGCGCGTGNNGTGCGGCGGGTGATGACATCGCGGCGGTGCTCGATGTAGCACTCGATCAGCTCCTTGATGTTCATCTGCTTCGGCCGCTTCTTGTCGAGGGCCAGCAGCGTGACGCCGAACGAGGACTCGAGCGCGGTCTTCTGGAACAGCTGGTTGATGACGACCTTGGCCTGCTCGCCGCGCTTGATCTCGATGACGATACGGGTGTTTTCGTCGGACTCGTCGCGAAGATCGCGGATGCCGTCGATGAGCTTGTCGCCGACGAGTTCGGCGATGCGCAGGACGAGGGTGTTGCGGTTAACGTTATACGGAATCTCCGTGATGACGATCTGCTCCATCCCGTTCTTGAGTTCCTCGGTGTGGGCCTTGCCGCGGGTGCGGACGATGCCCTTGCCGGTCTTCAGGTAACTCAGGATGCCTTCGCGACCGGAGATGACACCGCCAGTCGGAAAATCCGGGCCTTTGACGATGCTGCAGAGCTCGTCGACGGAAATACGCGGGTTGTCGATGATGGCGACCGTGGCGTCGATGATCTCGTCGAGGTTGTGCGGCGGGATGTTCGTTGTCATGCCGACCGCGATGCCGGTTGAGCCGTTCATCAGCAGATTCGGCAGCGCGGACGGAAGAACCGTCGGCTCGGTGGTGGACTCCTTGTAGTTGGGGACAAAATCAACCGTGTCTTCCTCAATGTCCTTGAGGAGATCTTCGGCGATGTCCTTCAAGCGCGCCTCGGTGTAACGATAAGCGGCGGGTGGGTCGCCGTCGACGGAGCCGAAGTTGCCCTGGCCGTCGACCATGGGGTAGCGGAGGGAGAAAGGCTGCGCGAGGCGGACCA
>PMLV01000027.1:1621-5290 GCA_003160635.1 Acidimicrobiaceae bacterium
CCGTCGCGGACGTCGGGCAGGGCTCGGCCGATGATGACCGACATGGAGTAGTCGAGGTACGACCGACGCATCTCGTCTTCAATGTTGACGGGGATCATGAACGCGGCGCCGCGACCGTGCACGGTACTGGCCGGAGGGTCGTCGGGGGGTGGGGCAGGCGGTGGATTGTTGGAGTTAGCGTCCTGCGGGGAGGGGTTTTTAGGGTCTTCTGGGAAGAGATCGTCAGCCATGATTTATGTACTGATTATAGGCTTTTTTGCGGTGGATTTGGGGGTGCGGAATGAGGGGGTTACGGGGTGATCTGAAGGGTCAGATTGGCGGTGTGGGTGAGGCCGGTGGAGGCGCCGGTTGCGGTGATGGGAATGGTGTAGGTTCCGGGGGCGGCGGAGGGGGGAATTTCGTATGGGTAGATGATTTCGCCGCAGCCGGTGAGGGCGAGTGAGGCAGGTATGAGGGCGAAGAGAAGCACTAGCAGGCGAAGGCGAGTGGTGCGTCGCCGCGAGTATGCAGCCAGGCCGGTGAGGAGGCTGATGGGGGCGAACAGGAGGGCAAGGTTGATGGGCGATGCGGGTGAGGTATTGGGGGGCGGTGCGGTGCTGAGGCGGGCGTAGCCGAGGACGGAGTCGGTGTCGAGGTAGAGGGAGACGGTGGTGGAGGCGTTGGTGGCGAGTGGGGCGGGGTTGGGCGTGGGGCGGCAGGTTACGTAGGTGGGGATGTTGGCGCAGGTGAGGGCGAGCGTGTCGGCGAATCCGTTGAGGCTGGTGAGGGTGACGGTGGTGGTGAGGTGGTGCTGGGTCTGGATGGTGACGGTGGGACTGGCGAGGGTGATGGTGAAGTCTTGCGGGAGGGCCTTGATGGTTTCGGTGAATGGGAGCGAGGTGCTGGCGGAATAGATCGTACTTCCGGAGTACATAGCAGTGAGGGTGTGAGTGCCGGCGGCAAGGGTTGCGGTGGTCAAGGTGGCGTGGCCGAAGGCATCCAGCGGCACGACCGCGATCGAGGTGGCGCCATCATAAAAGGTGACAACGCCAGTAGGAGTGCTGGGACCGGGCAGGGTGGTGGGGGAGACGGTCGCACTGAGCGTGACAGGTGAGCCGTAGGTAGATGTCGACGGAGTGACTATCAGGACAGATGTCGTTGGAAGGGGTGTGACGACTTCGGAGCAGGTTGCCGAGCTGGTGGCGAAGGATCCGGTTGGGGTGTAGGTCGCGGTGATGTTGTGCGTTTCGGCGATCAAGCCAGTGTAGGTGAAACTCGTTGCGCCGTTTAGAAGACCTTGCGTTGCGAGTGCGGCTCCGTTATCGGTGAATGCGATCGAGCCTGTAGGCGTGCCGTTGGTGGACGTAACGGTGACGGCGAGAAGGGCGGTATTGAAGACGGCAATTGGGCTCGGCAAGCACGTGAGAGTGGTGCCGGTGGTGTAGCCGTTGATGACCTGGGTGAGCGAAGCAGTGCTCGCGCCGAAGCTACCCGTCGGTTGATAGTTGGCAGTGATGGTGTGGCTGCCGACAGCGAGAGAACTGGCGCTAAAGGTAGATGATCCAGTGCCAGAGACCACCTGTGTAGAGAGAATATTGGTTCCATCGAGGAACTGGATAACGCCTGTGGGTATGCCGGTCGCCGAACCCAGTTGAGCCGTAAAAGTGACACTCTGTCCAACCGTCGCAGGATTGAGGGAGCTGGTCAGCGTCTCCGAGACACCGCAGTTACTCAGTGCGCCGGGGTATTCGTAGGCACCCATATCGATGACGCAACCTTTGGCGGTAGCATCCTGCACGCGAGGGTTCCCGTCGAAGTCCTTCGAGAGGGTCTGACCTGTCATGGCAAGAAAGGTTTGCAGAGCGTTGTTCTGTCCAGTATCGATTGCCGGCGATGTGCTTTTGAGGTGATAGTCGCCTGTGGATGGACTGACAAACTGTGGATCGGAGGTAATGTTGTTGTATTTGCCTGAGACATCAACGCAGAAGGATCCAAAGAAAGGGCCTCCAGCGTTGTAGAGAATGTTGTTCTCGAATGTCGGCTGGATCGCCTCGCTTGGCGGGCCGAACCAGGAGCAGTTGACGGCTGGATATGAGGTTGAGCCGCTGAAGATGTTGTTGATGAAGACAGCGCTGGGAAAGCTGCCCCCATACTCATACGGTCCGGGGTAAATCTGCGCGATGGCAGTGCACTCCGATCCGTAAGTGGGCGTGGCAAAAACGTTGTCTACGATGGTGTTATTGGCTGCGAAGATGGACCCCATAAAGCCAAGTGCGCCACCACAGTTGGAGGTATTGCCGTAGATCAGGTTCTGGACGAGGACGGTATTGTTACTGTTGGCCGAGGTTAAGGCGCTCCCGGGGTCGTGAGAGGTGTTGTTGCGAATGGTGTTGTTCAGGATGAGCACGTTTTGGGCGGCCCATAGGTTGATTCCCGATCCGGTGAGGTTGTTTTCGATGGTGTTGCCGACGATTGAGGATCCAGGGACACTTCCGTTCGGTGTGCCTTGCAGATGGACGCCGCTGCCAAAGGTGCAATAGTTTGTTCCCTGGCTGCTTTGCAGAACACCAGAGATCTCGTTGTTGAGGATCGTCGCGGCTCCGAATTCCACGTCGATGTTGTGGCAGTAGTTGGCGGTGACGGTGTTGTCCCGAATGGTAGGCGATGCTCCGCCGACGTAGACGCCGCCGTCGCTGGTACCGGCGAAGATAGTGTTGCCACCACCGCGAATTGTGAACTTTGAGATGACGCTGGTGCTCGTTTCTCCTTTGGAGAAGATAACGGTGGCTACCCCGTCTTTGTTGCCTCCATCGATGATGGTGGTGGCGGGGCCGGCGAAACTGGTGACGGTGATGGCCTTGCCCTTGAAGTCGATGTTTTCGTAGTAGGTGCCCGGGGCGACGAGGACGGTGTCGCCGTTGGAGGCGGCGTTGATGCCGGCCTGGATGGTGGGCTGGTCGGCGGGGATGTGGATTGTGGTCTGCGCGGCTGCTGTTGCAAGGAAGATGAGGAGGGTCAGGACGAAGCTGAGCGGTGCATGCGCCCAATGGATGGACGGCCGTCGCGGATTCAAGCTGAGGGGTGAGGCGTACCGACCGTGAGGTCGATGCACTGCGGGAGATCGTCGGAGCATGAGTTGGCCGGGGTAGGTCGGCCCCAAGGATATCATGCGACCGTCGTTAACCCTGGCGGCGATCGGCAGCGACATCCTGGCGGGAGTTGAGAAACGCGGCGCCTAGGTGTCGACGCGGGCCAGGAGTTTGTCGAGGATGGCGTGGTCGATTTCGCAGCCGAGGCCGGGCTTGGTGGAGGCGTGGATGCAGCCGTCGGGTTGGACGCGGTAGGTGTCCTTGACGTAGGGGAGGTCGGCGGCGCCTTGCAGGTCGGGTGTGCCTGCTGCGGGTAGCGTCTTCTCGAACCAGGGGGCGTTGGGCATGGCGAGCTCGCACTGGAAGTGGACGGAGTGATCGAACATGTTGCCCCAGTTGTGGGGGACGCAGGGCATGCCGAAGCACTCGGCGAGGTGGCCGATCTTCATGCCGGCGGTGATGCCGCCTACGTTGTCGACGACGAAGCGGACGGCGTCGACGGCGCCGCGGCGGATGTACTCGGGGTAGTTGTAGATGGAGAAGAGGAACTCGCCGATGTGGACGGGGACGTCGACCTTGGCGCAGAGCTCGACGAGGCCTT
>PMLV01000004.1 GCA_003160635.1 Acidimicrobiaceae bacterium
TACGACGGAGCGACAAACTCGGCGGTCTCATTCACGAGTACCGACTCGGGGCATGAGCTGCTCGGATGGGATTTTCGGCACGAACATGTTCTGGTAAGGGCCAGCGGCGACTTCTATGCATTGGGCAACGCGTTTCCGAAAGCGTTTCCTGACCGTGTATCGCTGCCTTTCACTTCCGCACCAGTGGGGATTGGGAGCAACCGTGCTGACCTCATGGCGCGTCGGATCGAATGAACGAGACCGACCGTTCCGAAGAACGCCAGTGAAAATAGGGGGAGAATTGCGTCAATGCTCATGCAACAGGCTCCTTCTTCCTCGCGTTTGCAGCGGCCTCTGCTGCGGGCCCATGGGGGACAGTGAGTGCATCGGGGTGGTTGTAGTCCCACGTTGGGCGCTCTGATCGGATCGGGGGCAGGTGGGTGAAGTTGTGGTGCGGTGGCGGCGACGTGGTGAACCACTCGAGCGTGTGCCCGTCCCAGGGATTGTCGCCGGCCGGGATGGGATTACGCCACGAGACCAAGAAGTTGATCAGAAGGATCAAGAATGACAAGGCCATGATGAATGCCCCGACCGTGGACAGCTGGTTGTAGACCTGCCACCCGAGGTCCGACGGATAACTGGCCACCCGTCGCGGCATGCCCTTGAGCCCGACGATGTACTGAGGCATGAAGGTGAGCCAGAACCCCACGAACAACAGCCAGAAGTGCCACTTGCCCAGCTTCTCGTTCAGCATCCGGCCGAACATTTTGGGGTACCAGTAGTACACGCCGGCGAATCCGCCGAACACGGCGGTGCCTACCAGCACCTGGTGGAAGTGAGCAATAACGAAATACGTGTCATGGGTGGCGAAATCGATGGGTGGAGACGCCAACATGATCCCAGTCACGCCACCCATGAGAAAGGCGAGCAAGAAGCCGATGGCAAACAGCATGGCGGCGGTGAACTGCAGTTGGCCATGCCACATGGTGCCGATCCAATTGAAGAACTTGATCCCGGTGGGAACGGCGATCATCAGACTCAAGAACGAGAAGAACGGCAACAGCACCGCCCCGGTGGTGAACATGTGGTGCGCCCACACGCCGGTGGAGAGGGCGGCGATGGCCATGGTGGCGAAGACCATGCCCTTGTAGCCGAACACTGGCTTGCGGGAGAAGACGGGGAGGACCTCAGTGACGACGCCGAAGAAGGGTAAGGCCAGTATGTAGACCTCCGGGTGGCCGAAGAACCAGAAGAGGTTCTGCCACAGCAGGGGCGACCCACAGGTGTTGGTGACGGCGCCATTGACCAGATGGCAGCCGGTGACCGTGAAGATATGGGTGCCGAAGTGGCGGTCGCAGAACAACATGACCAATCCGCTGGTGAGCACGGGGAACGCGATGAGGATCAGGATGGCGGTCACTAGCATGTTCCACGTGAAGACCGGCATCCGGAACATGGTCATGCCCGGGGCACGTAGGTAGAAGATGGTGGCCACCAGGTTGACGCCGGTGAAGATGGCCGAGAACCCCGTCAAGAGCAGAGCCATGATCCAGACATCACCGCCGATGCCCGGGGAGTTCGCCGCTTCGGACAGCGGGGCGTAGGCCACCCATCCGAAACTGGCTGCCCCGCCGGCTACCAAGAACCCCAGCATCATGGTGATCGACCCTGTCAGGTACAGCCAGTAGCTCAGGGCGTTGAGCCGGGGGAATGCCATGTCGGGCGCGCCGATCTGCAGCGGCACGACGTAGTTGGCCAGGCCTCCGAAGGCGAACGGACCGGCGAAGAGGTAGAGCATCAGGCTGCCGTGCATGGTGAACAGCTCGTTGTACTGCCCGAAAGTGAGCAACGAGGAGTGGGGCGAGGTCAGCTGGATCCGAATGAGGAGAGCCATAATTCCGGCGAAGTAGAACATGACCAGCGAGGTGATCATGTAGCTCAGACCGATCACCTTGTGGTCGGTGGAGGTCAGCCACTTGAGGATTCCCGTAGGGCCGTGGTCCTCCGGCGTGTGGGCGTGGCCGAGGGCACCCTCGCGACCACGTGCACCATGCTCGGCGAGGACAAGTCTCTCTGACGTCGAAACGTTCGGGGGAACGATGACTTCAGTCACCTAAAAGACCACCTCCGATACGGGTTGACTCTTTTGGCGCAGGCGCGATGGTTCTCACGGTGCACCGTTACACCCTGACCGGCGATCCAAAGACCTCACCGTCGCCGGGGTTAGAGGCGTTCGAGGATGGTGCCGGTGGCCAGTGCACCGCCACAGCACATGGTGACCAAGGCCAAGGTGGCGTCACGACGTTCGAGCTCGTGCAAGGCCGTGGTGACGAGCCGGGCTCCGGTGGCGCCGACCGGATGGCCAAGCGCGATGGCACCGCCGTTTACGTTTACTTTGTCCATGTCCGGCCCGAGCGCCCTTGCCCAGGCGATGACCACCGAGGCGAAGGCCTCATTGATCTCGAAAAGATCGATGTCATCGAGCGACAACCCACCTTGAGCCAGCACTTTGGTCGTCGCGGCGATGGGACCGTCGAGGAGGTAGAAGGGATCTGAGCCCACCAGGACCTGGGCCAGGATGAGCGCTCGGGGCATGAGCCCGGAGCGTTGAGCGCGCTCGGCCGACATCCAAAGCACTGCAGAAGCACCGTCAGAGAGCTGCGATGAGTTACCGGCCGTATGGATCCCGCCTTTGATCACCGGCTTGAGATGAGCCAGGCCGTCGGCGGTTGTGGCGCGGAGACCTTCGTCTCGTGAAACGACTCGCATCTCTCCGGTTGGGCCGTCAGGACCGATCACTGGAGCGTCCATATGGAGGACTTCGCGATCGAATCGACCTTCGTCCCAGGCGCGAGCAGCCGCGTGCTGCGATGCGAGCCCAAAGGCATCAACTTGCTTCCGAGAGATGTCGTGTTGTAGGGCAATGCGCTCTGCCGCTCCAAACTGGTCGGGCATATCCCAGGGGAAGCCCGAAGGCTGGAAAGAGCCTGGACCGTTGCGACCGTTGGCACCCAGGGGGATGCGGGACATCGACTCGACCCCGCAGGCGATACCAATGTCGATGGCACCGTTGGCGATGAGGTTGGCAACGAAGTGGTTGGCCTGCTGTGAGGAACCGCACTGGCAGTCAAGAGTCGTGGCCGCCACCTCATAGGGGAGACCCTGGGAAAGCCACGCCGTGCGGGTGACGTTCGATGCCTGTTCCCCGGCCTGGGTGACGCAGCCACCCACAACCTGGTCGACCTCGCCTGGATCGACGCCCGAGCGCTTCAAGAGATTCACCAGGGTTGCGCCGAGCAGTTCAGCGGGATGGACGCCGGCAAATTGACCTCCGGCCTTCCCGATCGGGGTGCGAACGGCGTCGATGATGACGGGATTTGCCATGGCTGTTCCTTTCTCAGGCCTGTTTACGCCGCCATCGGGCGGTA
>PMLV01000053.1 GCA_003160635.1 Acidimicrobiaceae bacterium
GCCAGCGACGGCGGCATCTTCACCTATGGCGATGCGACGTTCTACGGTTCGACCGGCGCCATCGCGCTGAACAAACCCATCGTGGCCATGGCACCCACCCCCGACGGCAAGGGCTACTGGCTGGTGGCCAGCGACGGCGGCATCTTCACGTTCGGCGACGCGTCCTTTTACGGCTCGACCGGCGCCATCGCGTTGAACAAACCCATCGTGGCCATGGCACCCACTCCGGACGGCCAGGGCTACTGGTTGGTGGCCAGCGACGGCGGCATCTTCACGTTCGGCGATGCCCCCTATGCCGGCTCGTCCGGTTCCACTCCCGCCGCCGATCCGGCGGAGAAGGTGGTACCGAGCAATTCCGGGAAGGGTTACTGGATCGAGGACCAGGACGGCTCTGTGCAGCCTTTTGGAGATGCCCAGGGGTCGCCACCCGTCATGGCGTTGATGTTCCAACCCGTCACCCCCGGCGACAAGTCGGTGCTGTACGCCTTCTCACAGCTGGGCAAGCCCTATATCTGGGGTGGCAATGGCCCGGTCGGTTACGACTGCTCAGGACTCGCCCTGGCGTCATGGCAGCACGCGGCGGGAATCAGCTTCGCCCGGGTGTCCGATGACCAGTACCACACGGCCGGGCAGCCGGTTGCCCCCAGTGCGCTCGCCGCCGGGGACCTCGTCTTCTGGGGCACCAGTCAGACCGATTGGACCACCGTGTACCACACGGCCATCTACGTCGGAGGGGACAAAATAGTGGAGTCAACCGACGGTGGCGTGCAGCTGAACTCACTGGGTCAGTGGGGTCAGGGCGACATCATGCCCGTGGGGCGTCGCCCTTAGCGCACGGCGCGCATCTATCTCGGCGCGGCGAGGACCTTGTTCGGGTCTCGAAGGACGACGGTGCCGGCAATGAGATCATGCAGGCTCTTACGTTCTTTGCTCGTCAACATGAGAATGAGCGAGAGGAGCAGGGTGATGATGCTCAGTATCCCCTCGACGAAACGTCCGATGATCTCTCGCAGGGCCATCCATCCCCAACCGGCGACGCGCCTCGTTTCGGGGCGCCAACAGCGCATGCCGAGAACCTGAAGGGCGGGGGTCTGCCCCCGGCCCCACACGATGAGGCCCCACACGAGGTAGCCGATGCCCAACGTGATGATGGAGAGGGGAATGCTGAGAAAGAACGCCCCTATTCGGCGCCCCGCGCTTGCAAGTTCCACACCGAAGGGGAGCGCGAGACCGCTGACCGGATCGACGTACATGCCGGGGGGTGCGGTGGATTGCCCGTACGGTCCTTGCCCGTAGTCAGAGAGTGGCGGCGCCTGTGGCGGCGGGGGCGGTGCAGAGGGCGGCGGCATGGGTGGCGGCATAGGTTCCCCCATCGGGAGAGGGGAAGGTGGGGGAGGTGGAAACGAATCGGGCTGAGAATCGTCCCCGTTCGGGTCCGGAGGCTGGCCCATGGTGCCCTCGTCTCTCTTGTGACCTCTTCGATGCCGACCGCTGGAGCGTGGCCGGGTTCAATCTACATAGCTTCGACACGCGCTGCTCCGAATGAACCCTTGAGGTCGGATTCAGAAGCATCGGCGTCTCACACGCCCCGTCGTCACCTCCTTCTCGTCGACGCCATACTGACCACCATCGCCGCACTGGCCGCCTGAGCGTCGCTTCGGTCCGGAGTCAGCCGAGCACGAGCTCGGCCATGGTGCGCAGCGTCGCCAGGTCGCCGTTGACGAGCAGGGTGGTCGCCCGCGATGCGCGCCAGGCCGCGAGATCGTTCCGGATCTTCTCAACCGGGCCAATGAGCGCGATGTCCTCGACCATGGCCGTCGGCACGGCCGCCGCCGCGTCGTCCTTGCGACCATCGAGGTAGGCGTCCCGAATTGCGGTCGCGGCCTCCTCGTAGCCCATCCGGGCGAACACGTCGAAGTGGAAGTTCATCTCCTTGGCTCCCATGCCTCCGATATAGAGCGCGAGATACGGGCGGAATCCGTCCGCCGCCACCTCGGTGTCGTCGGCGATGACCGTCGGCGCAAAGGCCAGCACCTCGAAGTCNNGCGGCCAAGGCCACGTTCTTCGGTCCTTCGGCTCCCAGGATGATCGGGATGTCCGCGCGGAGCGGATGCACGATCGACCTGAGGGGCTTTCCCAACCCGGTGCCGCCCGGGTAGGGCAGGGGGTAGTGCGGCCCGTCGTTGGTGACCGGCCGCTCACGCGCCAGGACCTGGCGCACCACGTCGACGTAGGCGCGCGTGCGCGCCAGCGGGGCGGTGAACCGCTGGCCGTACCAACCCTCGACCACCTGCGGGCCCGAGACGCCGAGGCCCAGCACGAACCGCCCACCGGAGAGGTGGTCCATGGTGAGCGCCGCCATGGCCATCGCCGTCGGCGCGCGGGCCGAGAGCTGACAGAGCGAGGTGCCGAGCCGCACCCGCGTGGTGCGTGAGCCCCACCACGCCAGCGGCGTCAGTGCGTCGGAACCGTAGGACTCCGCCGTCCAGACCGAGTCATACCCGAGGCGGTCCGCTTCCATCACCAACTCCAGTGCATTCGATGGCGGCCCCGCCCCCCAATAACCCAACTGGAGCCCGATCTTGAGATCCCTCATCGACCAGCGGCCTCCGTTCTCACACCTTGGCCACTATCTCCTCGGCGAACCACCTGACGGCGGCCAGCCGATCGGACAGAGCCTTGTCGTCGGGCGTGTCCGGATGGACCCGGACGAACATCCAGGGAGCGCAGACGAAATCGGTGACGCCGGCCTCGGCGAAACGACGGAACATGTCGATGTCCGGCCGTTCGTAGAGGGACAGGTAGATGGCGAAGGGGTCGCCGTCCCGGCCGGCCGAGGTCAGTGCGGCCCGCAGCTCACCGAGATGCGTCCACGCTGCCTCTTCGGAGTAGGGCTGCGCGGCGATCCAGCCGTCGCAGAGTGCAGCCGTGCGTCGCAGGGCCACCGGGGAATGCCCCCCACCGAGGATCGGGATCGGCGCGGTCGGTGCCGGCTCCATCTGGCACGGCGGAACGTCGTAGTACGTCCCGTGGAACTCGACCCACCCGCCGTGCCAGAGCGCGCGAAGGGCCTGGATCATCTCGGTCAGCCGCGGGCCGCGGGATTCGAACTCCTGGCCGGTCTGGTCGAACTCCTCCTTGCACCATCCGACGCCGACGCCGAGCCGCACCCGATTGTCGGCGAGCACCGCCGCCGTGCCGACGGACTTGGCCACGGTGATCAGATCTCGGACCGGGGGGATGTAGACACCCGTGGTGAAGGTGAGGTGTTCGGTCACGGTGGCCAGCGCCGAGATCACGCACATGGGATCCGGCCACGGCGTCTCGGGCGCCCAGCCTGGCGCCCCGTCCTCCCGCTGTGAGTACGTGTAACGGGACTCCAGCGCGCGCGGGTTGAAGAGGTGATCCGAGATGTAGATGCCCCCGTACCCCAGTTCATCGCTGGCACGGGCCAGCGGCACGGCCTGGCGCGTGGGCAGGAAGGTGATCGACTGGTGGAAGCGGACCGCTGCGCCGGCCACGCCGCTCAGCCGCTCCGGGGCGGCAGTGGAGTCCCGCCGATGGGCGTCGAGGGCGCGAATGCCACCGGGATGTGCTTCGTGCCGTTGATGAAGTTCGACTGGAGACGCTGCACCTCACCGTCGAGATGAATGTCCGGTATCCGGTCGAGGAGACGGTCGAACATCACCATGATCTCCATGCGGGCGAGATTGGCGCCGAGGCAGAAGTGGGGGCCCCCTCCGCCAAAGGCGATGTGATTGTTGGGTGTTCGCGTGATGTCGAAGGTGTCGGGCTCGATGAACACCCGTTCGTCCCGGTTGGCCGAGATATGCCAGAAGACGACCTTGTCGCCTTCGCGTANNGCGCCCGCCAACAGGCGGCGGTCCTGTCGCAGGAGCTCCCACTGGTCGGGATGATCGAAGAAGGCGGCCATGGCGCCCGACATGAGATTTCGGGTCGTCTCGTTCCCCGCCACAATGAGCAACAAGAAGAACAGGTCGAGCTCGAGCTCGTCCAGCTTCTCGCCTTCGACCTCGGCCTGGATCAGCACCGAGATCAGATCTTGCCGGGGCGCCAGGCGCCGGCTGGCGGCCAGTTCTTCGGCGTAGCTGTAGACCTGCATGGCGGATTCGCCGGGATCGACGCCTTCCAGCCGGTACTCGGGGTCTTCGGAGCCGACCATGCGGTTCGACCACTCGAAGACCATCCGGCGGTCCTCGGGGGGCACGCCGAGGAGCTCGGCGATGACAAGCAGCGGGAGCTCGGCCGAGATGTCCTCGACGAAGTCGGCCGTGCCCCGCGCGCAGACCGCGTCGATGATGCCGTCCGCGTAGCCGACGATCTGCTGTTCGAGGTCGCGTACGAGCTTCGGGGTGAATCCGTGGTTCACCAGCCGCCGGTAGCGGGTGTGCATCGTCGGATCCATATTGAGCATCATCAACTGCTGTTGGGCGAGCGCGTCGGCATCCATGTCGACGAAGAGGGCGGATTGGCGGGCCGAGGAGAAGTGCTCCCAGTCCCGGTTCACCGTCACGCAGTCGTCGTAGCCGGTCACCGTCCAGAAGCCGCCCCGGGCGGAGCCCGGGTCGGGGTGCCAGTACACCGGTGCCTCTCGGCGCAGCTGCCGGAACCAGTGGTGGGGAACGCCGGCGACGAAGTTCTTGCCGTCGATGAGGTCGATGTCCTCCAGCAGCGTGGTGCCCATGTTCCCCCTTCGGGCCGACCACGAAGGGCCGACCGGGCCGTCTCGCCCCGGGCGGGGCAATTTCTAGAACGTGTGTCAGTATCCCCGATCATAGGCTCATCGGTCCGTGGGGTTCCTTTCGGCTCCCGCAGCCGCCCTGTCCGCCGCCCGGCCCACGCGTACCGAGCGTCCCGCGGCGTCGAACCCACTCGGTTGCGCCGAATAGGTACCTGTTACAGTTCCCCGCCGAAGCCCCCACCTGCAGGGACGGCCCCGATCACGCGACAAATGCCGAGGGTGTCGACATGTACCTCGAAGAGAGCCCTGAACAGCAGCAACTCCGGGTTGAACTGCGCGCGTACTACGCCGACCTGCTGACCGACGAGGTGCGCGCCGGGCTGGTCGAAGGGGGAGAAGGCGGCAAAGCCTGGGAGCACTGCATCCGCCAGGTCGGCAAGGACGGGTGGCTCGGGATCGGCTGGCCCACCGAGTTCGGCGGGCAGGGCCGCCCGGCCACCGACCAATTCATCTACTTCGACGAGACACGCCGCGCCGGGGCGCCGTTCCCCTTTGTCACCATCACCACGGTGGGGCCGACCCTCATGCGCTACGGCACCGAGGAGCAGAAGTCGTTCTTCTTGCCCAAGATCCTGGCCGGCGAGCTCACCTTCGCCATCGGGTACACCGAGCCCGAGGCCGGAACCGATCTGGCTGCATTGCGCACCCGTGCCGTGCGCGACGGTGATGAGTACGTGATCAACGGCGCCAAGGTGTTCACCTCGGGTGGCGACCAACGCGGGTATGTCTGGCTGGCCGTGCGCACCGACCCCGACGTGCCCAAGCACAAGGGGATCTCCATTCTGTGCGTGCCGACGACCAGCCCCGGGTTTTCCTGGTCGATCATCAACACGGTCGGTGGGCTGACCACGACGGCCACCTTCTATGAAGACGTACGCGTGCCCGTGGTCAACCGGGTGGGGGACGAGAATCAGGGCTGGCAGATGATCACGACGCAGCTCAACCATGAGCGCGTGGGCCTGGCGGCGTGGAGCGGGCTTTCGATCTCGATCTACGAAGACGTCGTGGCGTGGGCCGCCCGGCAGACGACCGATGACGGGCGGACCCTCATTGAGCAGCCCTGGGTGCAGATGGATCTCGCCAAGTGCCACGCGGAGCTCGAGGCGATGTGGCTTCTCAATTGGCGCATGGCCGTGCACGTGGCCAACGACGAGCTCACCGGTGCGGAGTCCTCCTCCATAAAGGTGTTCGGCACCGAGCGGACCATTGAGGTCTACCGCCTCCTCCTCGGCATTGTCGGCGCTGCGGGATACCTCCTCCCTGGGTCACCCGGTGCGTTGTTGCGCGGTCGTCTCGAGGCATCCGGCCGGCAGGCGCAGATCAACACGTTCGGCGGCGGCGTCAACGAGGTACAGCGCGAGATCGTGGCCACAGCCGGCTTGGGCATGAAGCGGGGGACGCGGTGAGCGGGCGCCTCCCGGCGCTGACGCCATTTCCTGATCACAGCGAGGAGTTGGCGGAGCTGGTGGGCAAGCCGTCGGGTGAGCCGCAGCTGTCGCCTCACCCCGTCAACGCGCCGATGATCCGGCACTGGGTGGAAGCGATGGGCGATACCAACCCTGTCTACGACTCCAATGTGGCGGCGCAGAGCTACGGCTACGAACGCGTCATCGCACCGCCCGCCATGCTGCAGGCCTGGGTCATGCGTGGTGTGCGGGCGACGTTGCAGCTCGAGGCGGCACGGGCATCGGGCGAGAGCGATGTGGCCGATCCCACCATGAAGTTGTTGGATGACGAGGGCCTCACCTCGGTGGTCGCCACCAACTGCGAGCAGCACTACGGGCGCCCCCTGGTAGTCGGCGACCGTCTCTTGGTGCGCTCGTTCGTCGAATCGATTTCTGATCCGAAGAGGACCGGGCTGGGGACAGGGCGTTTCCTCACCACGCGGATGGAGTTCACGGCTGTTCCCGACGCCGAGGTTCCGCATGCGCCCTCGCCTGCGCAAATCGCGGCACTGGCGGCGAGTGGCGAGCCGGTGGCGACCATGCGCTTTCGCATATTGAAGTTCCTGCCGCCATCGGCGCCGGCGCCTGTGCGACCCCTGCGTCCGCGTCCGGCCATCACGCACGACAACGCGTTCTGGTTCGAAGGCACCCGCGCCCACAAGCTGCTGATCCAGCGCTGCACCTCGTGCGGCACCCTGCGCCACCCACCGCTGCCGGCGTGCGGGAACTGTCGGTCATTGGGGTGGGACACCCTGGAGGCCACTGGTCGTGGGACGCTCTATTCCTTCGTGGTGATGCACTTCCCCCAGGTGGCCGCCTTCGACTACCCGCTCCCTATCGGGTTGGTGGAGTTGGAGGAAGGGACACGGGTGGTGGCCAACATCGACGGGTTCGCTCCGGGTGAGCTGCAGATCGGCCAACCCCTTCGCGCGACCTTCGTGGACTTCGACGACGAGCTCTCACTTCCCGTGTTCGTGGCGGCACGGCCCGACGAAGAGGGAGCAGCCTGATGGATTTCTCCTTCACCGACGTGCAACAGGCAGTCTCCGACGCCACCACCGGTCTTCTCTCCGGGCTGGTCGACACCGATCGAGTCGTCGCGGCAGAGCAGTCCGAGGAGGCCGTCGACCGCGCCTTGTGGCGTGCGCTGGCCGAGGCCGACCTCCTCGGGCTGGCAGTGCCCGAGGAGCAGGGAGGAGCGGGCTATGGGTTGACGGAGCTCTGTCTCCTTCTGCAGGCGCAGGGAAACGTCGTCGCCCCGGTGCCGCTGTGGGCCACGCTGGTGCTCGGCGCGTTGCCTCTGGCACGGTTCGGTCACCCTGAACAACGGGGTCGCTGGTTGCCCCGGGTCGTCACGGGCGAGGTGATGCTCACGGCGGCGCTGACCAGCTGTGCCAACAGCGTGCACGAGGTCCCGAGGATCGAGGCGACACCCCACGTCGGCGGGTGGGCCCTCAGTGGGGTCGAGCTTGCCGTGCCGCAGGCGCATCTGGCGGGGTGCATCCTCGTGCCCGCCCGCTCGCCCGATGGGGGCATCCTCATTGCGCTGGTCGACCCGCGGAGCCCCGGTGTCGAGCTCGAACGAGCGTTCACGACGAATCGTGAGATTCATCCGCACCTCCACATGCACCGCGTGGGTGTGCTGTTCGAGGACGTGCTGGTTGGTCCCGAATTCGGTCGTGCTGCGCTGGACGACATGCTGGTGGCCGCAAAGATCGCGCTGTGTGCCCTGCAGGTCGGCGTGTGCGAGGCGGCGCTCGGTCAGACTGCCGCATACCTGAACCAACGCACGCAGTTCGGTCGACCGTTGAGCACGTTCCAGGGCACCATGCTGCGGGCTGCCGACGCCGCGATCGACATCGAGGCCATGCGCGTGACACTGTTGCGTGCCGCCTGGCTCTTCGACGCGGGCCGCGAGGCCGCAGATGCGGCCGGTGTCGCCAAGTGGCAGGCCTCGGAACGTGGCCAGCGCATCGTCCACGCGACCCAGCACCTCCACGGTGGCCTGGGAGCTGATGTGACGTATCCGATCCACCGCTATTTCCTCTGGGGCAAGCAGATAGAGCTGATGCTCGGCGGGCCCAGTCTCCAGCTGTCCCGTCTGGGAGCGCGGATTGCCGCCCGCGCGCTGGCGGACACCTCCTCGTGACAAGCATGGTGTCCGATCTCACCTTTTCCGAGGTCGCGGTGGGTGATGAACTGCCGTCACTGGTCGTGCCGATCACTCGCACCCTCATTGTGGCGGGAGCCATGGCCAGTCGCGACTATCAGGATGTGCATCATGATCCCGAGCTCGCCAAGGCGCGCGGCTCCAAGGACATCTTCATGAACATCTTGACCACCAACGGGCTGGTCGGGCGTTTTCTCACGGACTGGTCCGGGCCGCGGGGCCGGCTCTCACAGGTGAACATCCGGCTCGGGGTGCCGAACTATCCGGGCTCGGTGATGACCCTCACCGGCTCGGTGACCGAGAAGGGTCCGGTGGCGGACGACATGAAGAGTGGGATGGTCACCGTGTCCGTCCGAGGGGTCAACGAACTGGGCGATCATGTCACCGGAACGGTGGTCGTGGTCCTTCCGATGAGCCTCGAGGACTGATGCCGGGCGCGCACTCGTTCTCAGGTCACGTCGCCATAGCCGGCATCGGCGCCACCGACTTTTCCAAGGACTCCGGACGGTCCGAGTTGCGGTTGGCGGTCGAAGCCGTCGGCGCAGCGCTCGACGAGGCGGGGATCGCCCCGCGCGACGTCCAGGGGATGGTGACCTTCAGCGCGGAGACCAACCCGGAGATCGACATTGCCCGCAGCCTGGGCATGGGCGACCTCACGTTTTTCAGCCGTATCCATTACGGGGGCGGCGCCGCATGTGGCACCGTCCAGCAGGCGGCGATGGCTGTGCAGGCTGGCGTGGCCGACGTCGTCGTCTGCTACCGGGCCTTCAACGAGCGCTCCGGCCATCGGTTCGGTGCCGGATCCCAGGGTCGACCCGCCACGCCGAGTGCCGAGAACGCCCACATGGCGTCGTACATCCCGGTGGGCCTCCTCACGCCGGCGTCGTGGGTCGCCATGGCAGCGCAGCGGTATCTGCACGTGAACGGCGCGACCAGCGAGGACTTCGGCCGCGTGGCGGTCGCCGATCGGCGCCATGCGGCCACCAATCCGCAGGCCTGGTACTACGGGAGACCGATCACGCTCGAGGACCATCAGGCCAGTCGGTTCATTGTCGAGCCGCTCCATCTCCTCGACTGCTGCCAGGAGACCGACGGCGGGCAAGCCCTCGTGGTGACCTCACTCGAACGGGCCCGCGACCTCCCGACGACTCCCGTGGTCGTTGTGGCCGCCGCGCAAGGTTCGGGCCCCGGGCAGGACATGATGACCAGCTACTACCGCGACGACCTCCTCGGTCTGCCGGAGATGGCCGTCGTGGCGCGCCAGCTGTGGGAGACCTCGGGGCTCGGGCCCGACGACATGCAGGCAGCCATTCTCTACGACCACTTCACCCCCTATGTCCTGTACCAGCTCGAAGAGCTCGGCTTCTGCGCCAAGGGGGAGGCGAAGGAATTCGTCAAAGATGGCCGGATCGAGCTGGGCGGCGCGCTCCCGGTCAACACCCATGGGGGCCAACTCGGTGAGGCCTACCTCCACGGTATGAACGGGATCGCCGAGGGGGCACGCCTCGTGCGGGGGACGTCGTGCAATCAGGTGCCCGACGTCGAACATGTCGTGGTCACCGGTGGCACCGGTGTGCCCACGAGCGGGTTGGTGCTCGGCGTCGATCGCTAGGCGTGGGGCATCGCGCGCGGGATCGCCCGAATGATCGGGGGGCCCGCCGGCGAGCCCGCGCAGGAGATGCAGGTCACGGTGGCCGGCCTTGCGAGCAGACGCTCCGGCGCGATCGGCGCTCCGCATCCCGCGCAGTCCCAGTAGTCGCCCGCGTCGAGCCTGGCCGAGGCGCGGTCAAGATCACCCAGGTCGGCCCGCGCGTCGAGAAGCAGCGCGGAGACCTGCGCTCGCTCAAAGGCCAGAGTCGACCCTTCGGGGTCATGCTCGTCATCGTCGTTCGATCCCACGGCGGCAGCCACCATCTCCTCGAACTCCGAGGTCATGGCGCCAATGCGGGCAAGTGTGGTGTCCCGTTCGGCGCCGAGGACAGCACGGGCGGCCGACGCGTTCATCTGTCAATTGTTACGCGTCAGGGATAGGTGCCCGCAAGGCGCGCGCCGACCCGCATGCGGCCGGGATGGTGGTCTGAGAAGCTGCGGTGATGGTGAGCGCCTATCCGCATCTCGAGCCATATGCGTCCGGGATGCTCGATGTCGCGGCAGGCCATTCCCTCTACTGGGAGACGTGCGGGAACCCACGTGGCAAGCCTGCGCTCGTGCTGCACGGAGGTCCTGGTTCGGGATGCACGCCAGGAATGCGTTGCCTTTTCGATCCGGCGTCGTATCGCGTCGTGCTCTTCGACCAGCGCGGTGCCGGGAGGAGTACCCCACACGCCGGTGATCCCTCCGTGGATCTGTCGTCGAACACGACCGATCACCTGATCGACGACGTCGAGCGACTTCGCACCCACCTCGGGATCGAGAGATGGATGGTCTTCGGGCGATCCTGGGGGACGACCCTTGGGTTGGCATACGCCGAGCGCCACCCCCGTCGCGTCAGCGAGATGGTCCTCGCTGCCGTGTCGCTGACGCAACGCGCCGACATCGACTGGCTCTACCACGGGGTCGGTCGGTATTTCCCCGCCGAGTGGGAACGCTTTCGCAATGGCGTTCCCGGCGAGGTCCGAGAAGGCGACCTGGTGGACGCGTACGCCCGCTTGCTGGCGCATCCCGATCCCGAGGTACGGGACCGCGCCGCCCGGCACTGGTGCGACTGGGAGGACGCGATCGTGGCCGGTGAGTCCGGAGGCGTGCCCAATCCACGCTACGCGGACGCCCGCTTTCGCATGGGCTTTGCCCGCACGGTGACGCATTACTTTCGACACGCTGCCTGGCTCGGAGAAGGGCAGCTTCTCGACGAGGCCGGCCGGCTGGCCGAGATCCCGGGCGTCCTCATCCACGGCCGGCTCGATCTGGGAAGTCCGTTGCAGTGGGCGTGGGAGCTGGCGCGGGCCTGGTCCCAAAGCGAGCTCGTCGTGGTCGAGGGCTCCGGTCATACGTCGGGCGCGCTGGACCTCGAGGTGGTCGCCGCCACCGATCGTTTTGCCGGAATCCGACCTGTGACGTCACGAACCCGCCCTGTGACGTAAGGAATCCGACCTGTTACGTAAAGAGGACCGAGATGCTCTCGCGGTGTGCGATACGCCGGATGGCCTCACCGAACAGTCCGGCGACCGAGACGATCTCGACCTTGGCCGACAGCGTGGTGGGCTGGGTCTCGACGCTGTCGGTCATGAACAGTCGCCGTATGGGACTGGCGTCGAGCCGTGCCATGGCCGATTCGGTGAGCAGGCCATGGCTGACGACGGCGTAGACCGACGCGGCGCCTCGCTCCGTGACGACGCGAGCTGCGTCGACGAGGGTTCCGGCCGAAATGGTGAAATCATCGACGATCAACGCGGTGCGCCCTTCCACGGAACCGATGAGATCGATGATCTCGGCGGATTCGGAGTGGTCCACCCGTCGTTTGTCGGCGATGGCCAACGGCGCATGCAGACGTTCGGACCATTGACGCGCCTTTTTGGCGAACCCGGCGTCGGGGGCCACGACGACGATGTCCTCGAGCCCTGCGGCGGCGATGGCATCGTAAAGAACCGGGAGGGCGTAGAGATCGTCCACGGGAACCTTGAAGAAGCCTTGGACCTGGGGGGCGTGGAGATCGAGGGTGATGACACGGTCCACGCCGGCCGCCTCAATCGCATCGGCGCACACGCGGGCGCGGATCGAGACACGGGGCTCATCCTTCTTGTCGCCCTTGGCGTAACTGAAGTAGGGCATGACGGCGGTGACCGAGGCGGCACTGGCGCGCTTGAAGGCATCGATCCAAAACAGGAGTTCCATGAAGTTGTCATTGGCGGGGAAGCCGGTCCCCTGCACCACATACACATCTCGCCCCCGGACGTTCTCCAGCACTCGGACAAAGAGATTTCCCTCCGAGAACTTCAACATCTCACTCTGCCCGAGGGGACAGTCCAGGTACTGAGCGATCGCGCCGCCGAGTTTGGGGCTGGCAGATCCGGCGAAGAGCAGCAACTCCTCGGGCATACGGCAAACCTACTTCCTCGAACGCCGTGCCCCGTGCCTGGGCGCGATGGGGTGGCCGACCAGGAGTCTGCTCGGGGTCACGACGGGTCCCCTCCGCCGATCACGAGGCGGAGTCCGGCGTCGAAGTCCGCCTTCGTCATGAGATCGGCGTGGCGTTTCTGCCACGCGCCACTGGCCAGATCGCGTGCCAGCCTGGTCATGCCTCGGCCGACGAGCCTTTGGTCCAGGCGCGCGAAGGCCGAGATATTCGCCCTGGCTGTCGGCGAGAGGTACTGCTCGGGGCGACGCCAATAGGCCGAGGCGAATCCATCGGTACAGTCGGCCGGGGTGGGGACGACCTCCACCCGTTCCGTCTCGAGCGCATCGAGGATGAGCTCGAGCGGGGTGTCGTCGCCAAGGCCCACGGCGCGCCACCCGCCGCAACTCGTCCAAGCCCCGGCGTAGGTCGCTCCAGTGGTGCACGGTCATCAGGGCAAGCGCCACGTCGAAGGAGCCATCGGGAAAGGGCAGAGACTCCGCGGCGGCGCGGACGACCGGGATACGCCCATCGCGCTGGCTCACCATGACGGCGGAAGGCTCGACCGCAACCATGCGGCGATCGGTCCGTTCGTACGAGCCGGTGCCGGCGCCGACGTTGACGATCCGGTCGGCCTCGCCGACCGCGGCCCAGATCTGCGTGGCGATCCGAGGATCGGGACGACGGAACGTCGTGTAGCCGCGGCCGATGGTGTCGTAGCGGTGGGTGGGCATCAATCACACACCTCTCAACGTGTTGACCTGGGTTTTAACCCTCAATACTGGAACACGTTGCATTTTAGACCATGTCGTGTTACCTTCGCCGAGAGCGCGCCCAGGGCCTGTCCGCGGCGCCACACGGGAGGACGTGTTCGCCCATGGAGTTCGGGATCTTCAACGCCGCTTGCCTTCTGCCCAAATACCGGGCCCGGCATGGCGAGACGGCGGAGCATGACCGCATCATGGACGAAGTGGCGTTCATCGTGGCGGCCGACAAGGCTGGGTTCAAGTACACCTGGGCGTCCGAGCATCACTTCCTGACCGACTACTCCCATCTCTCGGCCTCCGAGTCCTTCCTGGCTTTCGTCGCGGCCAAGACGTCCAACATCCACATCGGTTCGGGCATCTTCAACATCACCCCGCCCGTGAACCACCCGGCTCGTATCGCCGAGCGCGTGGCCATGCTCGACCACCTTTCCGAGGGCCGCTTCGAGTTCGGTACAGGTCGGGGCTCGTCGACGACCGAGCAGCGAGGGTTCGGCATCGACGATCCGGACCTCACCCGCGAGATGGTGGCCGAAGTCCTGCCTCAGCTGGTCCGCATGTGGAAGGAAGAGGATTACAGCTACGACGGCACGTTCTTCAGCATGCCCACGCGCAACGTGCTGCCCAAGCCGTATTCGTCACCGCACCCACCCATCTGGATGGCGGCGGGGAGCCCCTCGACCTTTGATCTCGCCGCCGAGTTGGGAGTGGGCGTCCTGTGCTTCGGGTTCTCCACGCCCGGCCAGCTGACACCGCTGGTAGCCCGTTACAAAGAGAAGATTCAAGAGTGCACGGCGCCGGTCGGGGGCTTCGTCAACAACAACGTCATGATCACGACGCAGATGATCTGTATGGAGGACGGCGCGAAAGCCCGGGCGGCGTTCATGGAATCGGAGACGAATTACCACTTGAGCCTGGTGTTTCGCTATCTCGACACCTTCCCTAAACCCTCCGGGCTGCCGGAGTGGCCCAACATCATTCCGGCCATGGACGCGGGAACGCTCGATGCCGTCATCGCCTCAGGGAACATCGCCGTGGGTACGCCCGACGAGGTGAGCAAGGCCGTAGAGAATTACGCGCAGACCGGGGCCGATCAGCTGTCGTTTGGCATGCTGTCCACGTCGATGTCCCGGGAGACCTGCGAGGAGGCTGTCGAGACCTTCGGTACGCACGTGCTCAAGACCTTCGACAAAGACCCCGTGCACAGCACGACGAAGCAGCGATTGGCGCAGGCCGGAACCGGGAAATAGTCCAGCAGGTCCGGCGCATTCCGTTCAGAGGAGAAAGACGCCTGCGGCACAACGCCGGTAAATCTCCTCCGCGATCTCCTCGGGCGACCGCTCGGCCGCGTCCACGCGGTGGCGCGCGTCGAGGTCGTGGTCCTCGAACGTTCTCCACAGGTTCTCGACCACCGCCTCGTCCGCTAACGCTCCGGTGTGTTGGGGTTCGGCGCGTCGCAACTGGACGCGAGAAAGCACCACCGGGAGCGGGGCCCGCAGGACGGCGTAGTTGAGCTCGATTCCCAGCGGCTTGCACGCGTTGACGAAGAGATCGAGCATGAACGGGTAGAGGATGCCGTCCGCCACGGTGAAGTAGCCACCCGCCGTGAATGTGGCGACGGCCGAAGCCGCGGCAGAGAGGACGACCCGGTTCTGTTGGTGGGCTTCGCCGCGCCACGGTTCGAGTGCCCCTGAACGGAGCTTGGCGAAGAACCAGTCCAGATCAAGACAGACCGACAGCGGCGCATGGTCCGCCACCAGAGGAGCGATCGTGGTTTTCCCGCAACCCGGCGAGCCCGTCAGGAGGAGGAGCTGACCGGGCGGCATGCCTGCATCATCGCGTGAGGACGGCGACGGCGTGGACGATGCCGTCCGTCGGGCGAGGGTTCCGTCGGGCGAGGAGGCCGCCGATCGGCTCGAGGGTCGCCCTAGCGGGGGGCCTCGGGTGCATGCACGATGGACGTGGCCCACGTGTAGTCCGGCTTCCCGCTCGGCGAGCGCTCGACCGCGTCGACGACATGGAGACGGCGGGGGACCTTGTAGCCGGCGATCGTGGCGCGGCAATGCGCCTGGAGGCTCTGGAGCGATGGGGGCTCGTGGCCCTTCCGGGGCTGGATGATGGCGGCAACCGTCTGGCCCCAACGTTCGTCAGGTGCCGCGCAGACAATCGCATCCATCACATCGGGATGCGAGCGGACGGCCGATTCGACCTCTTCGGGAAAGATCTTCTCGCCGCCCGAGTTGATGACGATGGACCCGCGCCCCAGGAGGGTGATGGAGCCGTCGGCTTCGACCGTTGCATAATCGCCGGGCATGACGTAACGGGTGCCACGGATGACGGGGAAGACCTCGGCGGTCTTCACGGGATCGTTGTAGTAGCCCTGGGGGATATCGCCTGAGCGCGCTATCTTGCCGATGACCCCCGAGCCGGGCTGGACCGGGATGAGATCCTCGTCGAGCACCTCCGTCTGCCCCAGGACGTGCACGGTGGGTCCGCTCCGCATGGCGGTGTTGCCGGCGGAGATGACGGAGAGCCCGTTGTTGCCGCCCTCCGACGAGCCGACGGCGTCGGTGATGATGATGCTCGGTAAGCGGGCGAAGAATTGGTCCTTGACCGGTGCGCTGAAGAGCGCGGCCGAAGAGACGACGGCGAAGAGGGACGAGAGGTCGTGGTTGCTCCCCGGGTCATCGAGCGACTCGATCAATGGTTTGCCCATGGCGTCCCCCGTGATCATGACCGAGTTGACCTTTTCGTTCTCCACCAGTTCCCACACCCGGTGCGGATCGAACTTGGCCATCAGCACGATCTTTGACCCGACGAAGCTCTGCCCCATGACCGCCCATTGCGTGGCACCGTGCATGAGGGGTGCGACGGGAAGATGGGTCACCGGGCCGTTGGCACCTTGCGCGGCCATGAGGCTCGGGTCCTCGATGCGCGTATTCGTCACGGGGTTCGTGCCGCCCCCGAGCGCGTAGAAGACGTCTTCATGGCGCCACACCACGCCCTTCGGCATGCCGGTCGTACCGCCGGTGTAGAGGATGTAGATGTCATCGCCCGAGCGAGGAGCAAAGTCACGTTCGGACGAGTGCGACGTCAGCGCGTCTTCGTACAACTGCGCATCGGTGGTCGGATTCGCAAAGTCGGTACCGTCTTCGATGACGAGGATATGGCGCAGCTCGGGCAAGTCCTGGAGAAGCGCCGCCACCAGTGGCGAGAACTCACGCTGGTGGACGAGCGCCTTGAGGTCGGCGTTCGTCAGTAGATACCGCAGCTCGTCTTCGACGTAGCGGTAGTTGATATTGATCCACACGGCGCGCAACTTGAAGACGGCCCAGGCGGTTTCGACCCACTCCACGCGGTTGTACGCATAGATGCCGACATGGTCACCGGGTCCGATGCCGTGCGCCGCCAGGTGGTGCGCCAGTTGATTGGCCCGTGCTTCCATCTCGGCGTAGGTGCGACGCTCGCCGTTGGCGACGAGGTATTCACGGTCGGGATAGGCGTCAACTGCCGCCTCGAAGAGGTTGGCGAGGTTGCACTCCATCGGGCGACGATTAGAACACGTTCTCGTTCGAGTGGCAAGGGGTCCGGGCGTGGAGTCCATGCGGCCCGGGTCGCGGGGCCCAACTATCCTCCGGCCATGGCCTATCCCACCGCCGAGTCCCGAGAAATCGCTGCGCCGGCCGAGGAGGTGTGGGGATTGGTGTCCGATCTGCCCCGGATGGGCGAGTGGTCGCCCGAGAACGTGGGGGGCACATGGGACAACGGGGCAACCGGTCCAGCGGTGGGCGCGACGCTGGCCGGAAGGAACAAGAACGGGTTCCGTCGCTGGTCCACCACCGCCACGGTCGTGGCGTGCGAGCCCGGCCGGGTGTTCGAGATCGCCGTCACGACGGGAAAGGTGCCCATCGCCAATTGGCGCTATGAGTTCGAGCCTACTGCTGAGGGATGCCGGGTCACCGAGTCGTGGCAGGACCACCGCTCCCTCTTCATCAAGGTAACGGGTCGCGTGCTGGGCAACCACGATGCCGCACATGCCAGATCCGAAATGGCGGCCACGCTGGCCAACCTGGCGGGTGCGGTCGAGAAGGAGACGAGGGGGTAGTCGGACGAGCAGATCGAGAGCCCGGCCGAAAGCTCGGGCATTCGCATCGTGCCCTTTCGTTACCCCGACCCCGACCCCGACCCCGACCCCGACCCCGACCCGGCGCCAAGGCGGCGCATCACGTGGCCCGCGGCAGCCGCGTCACCGGGGCCGCTGCGCTGGCGCAAATGGTCGACCACGGCGAAGCGATGCGCCTCGTCGACGTTGCCGCCGTATTTGAACTTGGCCGATACGTCGTCGATGGCGATGCTGATCCCCAGGATCGAGCGCACCTTCTGGGGATGCGCCACCTCGGGGTCGGCGACCGGAATCTCCGGTTGGAGCGCCTGTAACTGCCGACGAAGCACGGCGGACACGCTCCCGGGTGCCTCGCGCTCATCGTGCACGGTCGCCGTCCCGACCAACTGCACCGCCCCGTAGTAGGTGGTCGGGATCCCGAGCCGGGGATCCTCGTCGCCGATCGCCTTCCACGAAGACGGGATGAACGCCCAGTCACCAGCCACACTGAGGAGGACACGCGGATTCTCGAACAGCGCGGCGAACAGCGGATTGGTGCGCACCAGGTGCAAGCGTACGGTGTTCCCCTCGAGTAGGAACTGCGTCGGGACGACGACGGGGACATCGCGATGGCGTCCCGCAGCGACGAGGTGGCCGAAGCTGTTGGCTGCGACGAAAGGACGCCATTCCGCCTCACCGAGGGTGGCGTCAACCGGGGCGGTGTACATCCGAAGAGTGTGGCACTCAGGTCGCGGGCTCGAGTTCCTCCATCGATTCGGCCCGGTGACGCCTGTAGTCGACCTTGCCGTTGGGGGCGCGGCCGATGGTCTCGACCACCCGCACCCGGCGGGGGGCCTTGTAGCCGGCCAGCCGTTCCTTGACGTGGTTGATGAGCTCGGCTTCGGGGGGCGGCGCCGCACCATCAGGGCTCAGGGTCGCCAGCTCGATCACGCCCACGATCTGCTCCCCGAACGTCGGGTGGGGTATCCCGACGACGACGGCGTCGCGCACCGCTTCGTGCGTCTTGAGTGCTTCCTCGACTTCCTCGGGGAAGATCTTCTCGCCGCCCGAGTTGATGCAGACCGAGCCCCGCCCGAGCAGGCGGATCGTCCCGTCGGTGTCGACCTGGGCGAAATCCCCGGGGATGGAGTACCGCACACCGTCGACCACCCTGAACGTGCGGGCCGACTTCTCATCGTCCTTGTAGTAACCGAGCGGGTTGCGGCCCCCGAGGGCGAGGACGCCGATCTCGTCGGATCCCGGAACGACCTCCCCGCCGCCGTCCTTCAGCACCTTGACGTCCGGCCCCAGCGTGAACGTCGCTGTCGCGGCGGCGTTGCCCGCGCCCGAGACGGACACGCCCATGCCGACCGCCTCTGACGAGCTGAAGGCATCCACCAACAGCATGCCGGGGTGGTGCGCCAACAGGCGCTGTTTGATCGACTCGCTCCACATGGCCCCGGACGAGATCACCATGACGAGCGATCTCAGGTCCCAGTGACCGGGTTGGGCATGGAGCGCGGCGAGCAGCGGGCGTGAAAAGGGATCGCCCACGATGACGAGGCCGTTCACTTGTTGACGCTCCACCGTATCGAGCAGTTCGACCGGGTCGTACTTGCGGCTCTCGAGCAGCGCGATCCGTCCTCCCTCGGCGAGCGCGGTGTTGGCGGTGAACCACCCCGTCCCGTGCATGAGGGGACACGCCGGCATCAAGGTGAGGGTGCTCGGGGTTTCGAGGAGCGATCGGCGCACGCCGTCGATCCCACCCTCGACCGGGTAGTGACGGACGCCACCGTCGATGAGCCGGGCAAAGACATCGTCCTGGCGCCACATGACGCCCTTGGGCATGCCTGTCGTGCCGCCGGTGTAGATCATGATGAGGTCGTCGCCGCTGCGACCCCAGGGTGGCGCCGTGCGCGTCGCGGCCGAGGTCGCTGCCTCCTCGTACGGCGTGGCCCAGTCGGGACAAGGCCCGGAGTCGTCGTCGACCCAGAGCCAGCCGCGCACCCCCGGCACCCGGCTGCGAATCTTCTCGATCCGCTCGGCGAACGTACCGTGGAAGACGACGGCCACCGCATCCGCGTTGGTCCACAGGTAACTCAGCTCGTCGTCTCCGTAGCGGTAGTTGGTATTGACCGGTACCAGTCCGACCTTCATGGCGGCGTAGCTCGCCTGGAGATACTCGGAGGAGTTGTAGAGGTAGACGGCCACCTTGTCCTGCTGCACCACGCCCAGGTCCAACAGGTAGCGGGCGATCCCGTCCGCGCCCCGGTCGAACTGACGCCAGCTCGTCTCACGGGCACCCTGGACAACGGCGGGTGCATCGGGCTGGACATCCGCCACGGTCTCCCACACATCCCCGTAGTTCCAATTCGTCACTGCCGGTCCCCGTCGGTCAAGGCGCGCCCGTGCGATCGTGGCCGTCGTGGGCGCGTTCTTGCTCGTGCACGTTGAAAATCCCTTCTCCCGCCACCGCGTTCCCCCCCGCAGCCTACGCTTCTCCGCGTGGACCTTGGCCTTCCGGGGGAGGACGACCCCGGGCGTAGGGATGCCGATTTGCTCACCGGCCGCATGATCGAGGATGAGCTGCGAGGGGCCGGGGTGCGAAACTTGGCCGTGTGCTGCCGCTCCGCACCGCGTCTGGCCGTGCCGTCCGGGATTGGGGATATCACCTGGTCACGGGATCTTTGTACGCACCGGCAGCGCCGGTGGGCGGTGCTCGCCGAGACCGCATGGCGGTGCAGCTCGGCGGAGCCGCAGGCGGAGCTCGGCTCGCTCAGGCCGCAGTCAGGTGCTGCCACAACAAGGTGCACTCATCTCGGTCGCAGCCCCAAAAGTCGGCGCGTGATGCACAATGTGCTCGAATTTCTCATGATCTTCCAAGATAGTTATCACCGCCGGTACAGGAATGCAGGGCAGGATGGAGCGACATGCCAGGGAACTTGACTGACGCTTCGCCCTTCGCCACGTGTTCGCTGTGAACAGGGTGCTCACGGCGGAGAGGGGGCTCGACGGCGGCCTCGCTGACGGCAGTCCGCTGGCGAGCGGTAGTGCCACGGGAGACGGCAGTGGGTTGACCCTGCCACCGGCCGGCTACCTCACGATGGTCGACTTTTGTCGGGTGGCGGTCTGCCTCTGCGTCGTGCTCCAACACTCCTTCCTGTGGACCGACATGACGGGAAACGTCACCGGCACCGCATTCATCACCATGCTGCACTTCACCCGGGGTGCCTTTTTCATCCTGTCCGGGTTGGTGGTCTGCTACGCCGAGATCACACGGCCCCGCTCGACGTGGGGATTTTGGAAGCGGAGGTACGTACAGATCGGCGTCCCATTCGTGGCGTGGACCTGTATCTATGTCGTGTACACCATGCTCACCTCGAATGTCGGGTGGAGCCAAGTAGGAACCGTGCTCTGGTACGACCTGCGGTACGGCTTTTACCAGCTGTACGTCGTGATCGTGCTCTTTCAGTTCTACCTGATCTTCCCGGTCCTCTTCTGGTTGCTGCGCGCGACGAGGCGTCATGTGCTGATCTTGTCGATCAGCGCCGCCGTCGCGTTGTTCATCGGCGTGGACCTGCACTACGACCCGCATTGGGGTGTCGTGGGTCATGACGTCCACGTCATCGGTAACGTGTGGCCCTGGGGACGCAACCTGCTCAGCTACCAGCTGTACTTCATCGCCGGCGCGATCGTGGCGTTCCACATCGAACAGATCCTTGCGTTCCTTCAGAATTGGCACCGTTGGGTGTTGGCGGGCAGCGCCGCGGTGGGCGTGGCGACGCTGTCGTGGTACTTGAGCGATATCTGGGGAGGCACCGGCACCAGCACGGCGTCCGACGTCTTCCAACCGATCGCGGTGCTATGGGGGTTGGGCGCCACGGCCGGCATTTTTACATTGAGCTGGATGTGGTGGCGGCGGAGGACGACGGGCGTGGCGGGCGTGGCGGGCGTGGGGTCTCCCGATGGTCCAGGGCGTCCGGCCCGTTGGTTCTCGATCACGCGTCTGGCTGAACTGACCGGCGGGATCTTCCTGTCCCACGTGCTCTTCATCGAACTGATCCGCTCCGCCCTCTACTCGAACTTCGTCGGCGGGGCGCACCTGCCGTGGCCGGTCACCGTCCTGATCTTCTACGTCGGCACGCTCTCGGCAGCGGTGGCCTTCGTGTCGATCATCGTGCGCACGCCGCTCCGATGGGTTCTCGGTGGGCCGGTGCGGGCCGAGCAGCGAAAACGGATTGACGCGGTGAGTGCGGCGCGCACGGGCCGGCTGAATGGCGGCGGCGCTCTTCCTGCGGGCGCCACACAGGTATCTGTGAACCGTTAGAACTTGAGGGGTCCGGCGTCTCCAAAGCCTTGACGGACACCCTGACCGGCACGGGCGATGAGCTTCTCGGGCTCGTAGAGCATGAGGTACGCATTGATGGCGTGATCCCGGGACCGGTTCTTAAATACGGAAGCGAGTATCGCCGGATCATCCGACTCGTCTTCGTGGACGAATGCCTCCAGAATCGGGGTGTTCGTCATCAGCTGTGCCGTCATGATGCCGGTGGAGGCCTCATGCGCACATACCTTGTCGACCGCTTCCCTGCCAGGCATGCCCAGCGCCACGATGATGCGACAGCCGTCCTCCTCGATGAGCTTCTTGGCCGCGACCGCCAGATCCTTGAAGCCGGGAACGGTGCGCCGAATGGTGGTGAAGCGGGTGCCGTAGCCCGGGCATTGCTTGAGGGCATCGAGCGCTTCGCCACCCATGTCGTAGCGGGCGAACATGGTGTCAACCACGCCGATTGTGTCCATGCGCCATTCTCGCGCATCGAATTGCGGCCGAGAACCGGAAATTCGATGGTCCACCGGGGCGTGCCCCTCGGCTCCCCGGCGTGTGTCACACCCCTGGTCCATGGTGGCTCCGTGGTCGTGAATCCCCGTTCGCCCGCGGCGCCGCCGCTCGCCAGGCTTTCGCTCGCCGTGTCCCCGACTGACGCACCGCCGAGCCGCCCGATGCGCCGCCGCCCTCCATGCCGAGATGCTGGTGGCGATGATCAGTCCCGAGAGCTGGCCGCCAGCATGGCGCGGCATAGCCGACCCATTTGTGCAAGCCAGCGGGCTCTGCTGGACGATATTGCCCAATTCGACCGATCCGAGTCGTGGCGAGGGGACGGAGCGGTATCGATGGCGGCGTGGCTGACGGAGCGGTGCAAGGTCAGTGGTACAACCGCCCGCATCTGGGTGCGAGCCGCAGCCAAACTCGAGTCCCTACCGCACCTGGCCAATGCGCTGGCCGAGGGCACGCTGTCGCTCGATGCCGTTGTCCCCCTGGCCGACGTGGCCACCCCCGCAACAGATCCCGACCTGGCTGCGGCCTCTGTCCACTGGACCGTGAAGCAGATCAGGGAATTGGCCGCCTCTCATCGTGGGACCACCGATGCGGCGGCCGCCCGCCAGTTCGAACATCGCTCCCTCAAATTCAACGACGCCAAGTCCACAATGTGGGCGGCATTCACCAAGGACGACTACGCCGTCGCCAAGGCCGCCATGATCGCTCGAGTGTCGTGGGGGGAGTCGGATGGTGGGGCACCTTCTGCGGGTGGCGGAAGTACTCATGGCGGCGCAGGTGGCCCGTTGGGCTACACGCCGTTCGACCAGCGGCTTTACGACGCCTTCATCGCTCTGTTTCATGAGGCCGGCACACCTGACGGAGGAGGAGACCCTGGTGTTGGTGGTGTGAATCGTGGCACGCCGAGATTCGCCCGACACTCGTGGTCCACGCCGATCTTGGCCTGTTGACGGGGCAAGATCCAGATGGCCGAGCGGAATTGCCCGGTGTCGGCTCAATCTCCAAGGAGGTGGCACGGCGCCTGGCCTGCGACGCCGACGTGCTCTTCTCGCTGGAGAAACGTGACGGATCAATTCTCGATCAGAAACGGGTACGCCGAAGTCCGACCATGGCGCAACGCATCGAGATCGCGCGTCGAGACAAAGGTTGTCGGTTCTCGAGTTGTGGGTTCGTGGACTTCACGCAGGTACACCACATTGTGCCGTGGGTGCTTGGTGGGGAGACGAATCTCTCCAACCTCATCACGTTGTGCGGGCGGCATCACCACGCCGTGCATGAGGTGGGTTGGACAATGAGGGGGAATGCCGACGAGGTTGTGACTTTCGAAGGTCCCCATGGTCATCGAATGACATCGGCTCCTTCGCCCACATGGAGGAAGCAAGGCATTTCGCCCATGCGGCGTTGATTCGATCCGGGGCGGCGAGCCAGTACCGGGGCCGAATGTCTAGGACTAGGCCGAATGCCTAGGCCGAATGGAGTTCCGCGTGGTCCCGGCATTGGGCGACCCACCCGGTCGGGATCACGCGCACCGTCATCCGACGCCCGCAATCGGGGCAGAACCTCGGCGGATCGAAGGCGCGGCCGCAGCCTGCACACTCGGGCGTAGGCCGGCCACAGCCGGTGCAAAACGAGGCAGCCGCGGAGACATCGCTCACTTCTGAAGGCATCTAGGCCCTCTTCGCAGTCTGCGTAGTCTTCGCAGTCTTCGCCGGGATCCGGAACGCCGTCGATCGCACCCGCAGCGCCCGCACTTAGATGACTGCCGTGAGCGCCCCGATAGGCATACGCAGATCGGCCAGCATCTGGAGATCCTCGTCGGAGGAACGACCGAGTGTGGTGAGGTAGTTGCCGACGATGAGCGCGTTGATGCCTGCCGTCATGCCGATGGCCTGAAGGTCTCGCAGCGTGACCTCGCGACCACCGGCGTAGCGCAGGATGACGGAGGGGAGCGCGAGGCGAAAGAGGGCGATCCAACGGATGGCCTCCCAGGCGCCAACGACGGGACGATCGCCCAGCGGTGTCCCGGGACGTGGATTCAGAAAGTTGAGGGGAACTTCGGTCGGGTCGAGCTCTTGGAGTTGCACCAGAAGTTCGACCCGCTGCGCATCGCTCTCTCCCATGCCGATCAGGGCACCGCAGCAGAGCTCCATCCCGTGCTCGCGCACCAGGCGGCACGTCTCGGCCCGTTCGTCCCATGAGTGAGTCGTCACCACGGACGGAAAATACGAACGGGACGTCTCCACGTTGTGGTTGTACCGGTGGACGCCACCCTCGGCGAGGCGTTTGGCCTGGTCGTCGGTCAGAACACCCGCACTGACCGCCACATTGAGCCCCGTTTCTTGCGCCACCAGCGGCACGAGCTCCAAGAGGCGTTGCATGATGCGTTCGTCCGGGCCACGCACCGCGAGCACGATGCAGAATTCCGACGCTCCGAGCGCAGCCGTTTCGCGGGCTGCGGCCAGCACATCTTCCTTCTTCAGGAATGGCGTGGCTTTCACAGGAGTGTCGAACCGGGACGACTGTGCGCAGAAGTGGCAGTCCTCGGGGCAACCACCGGTTTTCGCCGAGAGGATTCCTTCAACCTCCACCTCCGGTCCGCACCAGGCGAGCCGGACCTGGTGCGCCAAGGAGGCCAACGCCATGACGGCGCCATCGGGCAGGGTCGCCAACGCGGTGAGTTCTTCACCCGTCAACAGACGACGATCGTCGAGGAGCGCCTGCTCGGCGGCGGCGATCACCGCCCGTTCGGCCGTGCTCAGGGGGGCTTGGGGCGGGGGTGGCATCGTGGCCGTGCGAAGAGTCAGTGGGGTGGGAGTAGGCACCTTGGACACGGTAGTGGCACGATGCGGCCCACTGGTAGCTGACCCCTCCCGCTGGTTGGCGGTTCGCCGCTGGGTGAGTGCTAGACCGGAGTCTTCCCTGCTGCACCAATCGCCCGAAACACGAAAAGAGGCAACGATGGCCTGGGACTTTTCCACTGAGCCCGAGTTCGAGGAGAAGCTCGAGTGGATGCGCGACTTCGTGCGTCAAGAGGTCTTCCCGCTCGAGACGCTCTCGTTGACGTACGACCAGGTCCGAGTGGTCATCCGGCCCCTTCAGGAGCAGGTCAAGAGCCATGGCCTCTGGGCCGCTCACTTGTCGCCCGAACTCGGCGGTATGGGCTTCGGGCAGGTCCGGCTGGGCCTGATGCACGAGATCCTCGGTCAATCCCCGCTCGCCCCTTTCGTCTTCGGCAACAATGCGCCGGACTCGGGCAATGCCGAGCTTCTGGCGGTCGGGATCGAGACGACGGGAAGCGAGGAGCAGCGACGCCGCTGGCTGCAGCCCTTGCTGGACGGTGACCTCCGCAGCGCCTTCTCCATGACCGAGCCCAACACCGCAGGGTCCGATCCCACCCTGCTCACGACGTCCGCCGTACGTGACGGGGACGAGTACGTCCTCAACGGGCACAAGTGGTTCACCACCAACGGTTCCGTGGCCGACTTCCTGATTGTCATGGCTGTGACCAATCCTGATGTTCACCCTTACCAGGGGTCCTCGATGCTCATCGTTCCGGCCGACACCGAAGGGGTGGACATCGTGCGCGACGTGTCGACGATGGAAGACCCCGAGACGCCCTATGGCCGTTTCGGCAACCACGCCGAGATCATCTATCGAGATGTGCGCATCCCGGTGGAGAACCTGGTCGGCCGGGAAGGCGACGGGTTCCAACTGGCGCAGAAGCGCCTTGGTCCTGGCCGGATCCACCATTGCATGCGGTGGCTGGGTCAGTCCCGACGCGCCTTCGACATGCTTTGTGAAAGGGCCGTGTCTCGCTATGCGCACGGCTCGGTGCTGGCCGACAAGCAGACGATCCAGAACTGGGTGGCGGACTCGTTGGCCGAGATGCAGGCCGCCAGATTGATGACGCTCCACGCCGCCTGGAAGATGGATCAGGAAGGGCAGGCGGCCGCCCGGGTGGAGATCGCCATGATCAAGTACTACGGAGCTTCGGTGCTCTACAACGTCATCGACCGGGCGTTGCAGGTCCACGGCGCCCTCGGATACTCCTGCGATTTACCCCTCGAGTCGATGTACCGGGCGGCACGGGCGGCGCGGCTCTACGACGGGCCCGACGAGGTCCACCGCCAGACGGTGGCTCGTCGCGTCCTCAAGGGGTACACGCCGACCGAGGTGCCGACGGAGCACATCCCGACCAGGCGTATCGAGGCGCAGCGCCAGTTCGCCGATCTGCTCGAGTCGCTGACCATCGACACCTGACGCCGA